>JAAYQC010000056.1 GCA_012519515.1 Bacteroidales bacterium
TCACCGATACCACCAACAACATAATAGTGCAGGGCGACTATGCCTGGTACTACGAAAGTCCTGAGAGGTTCATGGTCACGAAGAGAGCCGTGTTCATCCAGGTATCTGAAAAAGATTCCCTTTTCCTTCATGCCGACACCATAAGCGCGGTCACCAGGTCCGATTCCGTGATGAAGGACTACAGGCTGATGAGGGCTTATCATGGTTGCAGGATATACAGCAAGGACCTTCAGGCTAAATGCGACTCCCTCTCCTACTCTTTCCGCGATTCAGTGATAAGGCTTTATACCATGCCTGTTTTATGGTCGGAGGAAAACCAGCTTGTTTCCGATTCCATTGCCATTTTTACCAGAAACCGGCAGGCCGACAGGCTTGAACTCTACACGTCGGCCTTTGTAACAAGCCAGGTAGATGAAACGAGGTTCAACCAGGTAAAGGGAAGGTCGCTGACAGGATATTTCAGGGACAATGAGCTATATAAGATAAACGTGGAAGGCAACGGCGAGACTATCTACTGGCTTCTCGACGGCGAGGAGGTTGCCGGGGTCAACCAGGCAAAGTGTGCCAGGATCGAAATATTGGTGGAGGATGGCAAGATAGTGGAAATATTTGAGTACCAGAATCCTGAAGGAGTTATTGATCCACCATTGGAGGTGGATCCGGTTATGTTGAGGCTTGAGGGATTTACCTGGCAGGATCAGCTGAGACCTAAAAAGAGAGAGGACATTTTCAAAAAATAAAAGGCCGGTTTTGAACCAGCCTTTTATTTTTAATATTCATCTTCATTAAAGAAGAAATCATCCTTGCTTGGATAATCGGGCCAGATATCTTCAATGCTTTCATAAATATCTCCCTCATCCTCAATCTCCTGTAAGTTTTCAATTACCTCCATCGGGGCACCTGACCTTATGGCGAAATCAATCAGCTCATCTTTAGTGGCAGGCCATGGAGCATCTTCGAGTTTTGATGCTAATTCAAGTGTCCAATACATGTCTCGTGATTATTTTTTGTTTTAAAAAAGAATGCAAATATATATATTAATTTATTTAATATACAATAGCAAAAATGAAGATTTCGCGAGTTCTACATTCGCCACTCAACTTCCTTATTATCAAGCTCAATGCTTAATGTCCTGGCCATAACGAACAAATAATCGGAGAGACGGTTAAGGAATTTGCCGGCTGATGGCGGAATTTTCTCAGTTTTCCCGAGAAAAGAAAGGGTTCTCTCTGCCCTGCGGCAAACACATCGTGCTATATGGCAATATGAAACAACTATATGGCCTCCGGGAAGGATGAAATGAGTGGAGCGGGGAAGCCTTTGTTGCAATGAATCTATTTCATTTTCAAGAACAAGGATTGCCTTTTGTACCGGGAGGCAATAATCTGTTTCCTCTTCGTTGCAAGCGTGGTTCGACAAAATGGCTGTGACTTGCATCAGGATATCCTGCACGAGCAAAAGTGTCTGTATCCTGCTTTCATTTTCGCGGATTCCCCTAAGAAGACCTATCCATGAAATCAGTTCATCTATTGATCCGCATGCTTCTATCCTGGGATGATATTTCGGGACTCTTTGTCCGTCGGCCGATAAAGTGGTACCATCATCACCTGTTCGGGTATAAATCTTCATAGGCAATATGGATTGTTTACGAGTATTTTATCCTGTCGGGATTTTTGACATCAGAAGCGATTTCTCCGTCAAAGAGCCTGATTATTCTTTCTGCATGCCTTGCGATATCTTCTTCGTGAGTGACAACAATAACCGTATTGCCGGCTTTATGAATAGCATCAAGCAATGCCATGATATCGATAGAGGTCTTACTGTCGAGGTTTCCCGTGGGTTCATCAGCCAGGATGATGGAAGGCTTGTTTACCAGAGCCCTGGCAATGGCAACACGCTGGCGCTGGCCTCCCGACAGTTCATTCGGCTTGTGTGTCATCCTGTCGCTCAGACCAACCTGCTTCAGGGTATCCGTGGCAATCTTTTCCCTCTCAGCCTTGGGAACTCCTGCATAAATCAGAGGAAGGGTAACATTCTCAAGGGCGGTATAGCGCGGGAGCAGGTTAAAGGTCTGGAATACGAATCCAATCTCCTTGTTCCTTATCTCAGCCAGAAAGTCATCCTCCATCTTGCTCACATCGGTACCGTTAAGAATATACATGCCGCTTGTCGGAGTATCGAGACATCCGAGCAGGTTCATAAGGGTTGATTTTCCGGATCCGGAAGGTCCCATTATGGCAACATACTCATTCTTGTTGATGGTCACAGAAACTGATCTCAAAGCTCTTACAATCACCGATCCTATCTGATAGTTCTTAACAATATCCTGAATCTCAATTACTTTATCCATAGTACAGTTTGATTTGAAGTTTCGAAATTAGACTAATTATATTAAATAATAAATTATTAGAGCTTAATATTTGTTAATACCTGATAATGTAATCATAACGTGGCATACCCTTCCTGAAAAAGACCATTCCCATCCTGAAAATATCAACTGACAGGCTTACTTTCTCATGCCTTTTTATCTCACGCCATGCCTCCGACATCTCTTTTGTTATATGAATATCGTCAATAATTACAACGGTATCCGGACCCGAGATATCAGCAACCTGGCTGAAATAATTCAACAGCGGCTCCCGGCGATGATTCCCGTCGATAAAAACCATTCCCGGCGACACTCCCTTACTTTTTATTCCCGGCAGCAATTCATCAAATGAACCTGTGAGAAGAGTGATATTATTCAACCCCGACAGGCTGAAATTTTCAGCTGCAATTCCGGAAGTTTCCGGGCATCCCTCCATGGTTATCAGCTCAGTCCCGGGGCATGATGCAGCCATGTACATGGCACTGATCCCCAGCGAAGTTCCGAACTCCAGGATAGCCGGCCTGCCATAAGCCGAAGCCATACTTGCAAGAAGCTTCCCGTATTTCGGCGGCACTGATGAATATCTGGCTATATCGGACACCTTTCTTACACTTGATTTCATTTTTCCCGAACCTGCACCCAGATCAGTTACCTTTATTGACCGTGTATCTGCAAGCATTCGTTTTCTTGTCTTTTCAATAGAACTGACAATGTCGGGCTTGTTTTTATTCCGGAAAACTTCCGAAACAAGGCGGAACACGAAAGGACTGTGAATGCCATGGCCGCGGGAGTGCCGCGCGAAGATTTTGTACCGGAGGTATTCCAAAACACAGGATATGTCCATATGTCAGGTGATTTTCATAATAGGACAGCTCACCAAAAATAACTAATTTCGGCTATCAATTCAATTTCAATTTCCGGGGACCGAAAATGCAGGATTTTCTTGAGACAAATATAACATATCTTCAGGGAGTGGGGCCGAAGCGGGCTGAGCTGTTAAGCCAGGAGCTCGGAATTATGACCTTCAGAGATCTCCTTTATCATTTCCCCTACAAGTACATTGACAGGACAAGGTTCTACAGCATTGCGGAACTTTCGCCCGACTTTCCCATGGTACAGGTAAAAGGATTCATAAAGGGATACTACACCGAAGGACAAGGAAAGGGTAAGAGGCTGGTTGCCGATTTTCAGGATGAAACGGGTACCATTAAGCTGATCTGGTTCAAGGGCACAAAGTGGATCATGGGATCATACATTCCCGGGGTGGAATACATTGTATTCGGCAAGCCGGGTGTTTTCAACGGCATAGTGAATATCATACATCCGGAAATAGAGGCATCTGAAAAAGCTTCCACCCGTATATCATCAGCCTTACAGGCGCAGTACAACACCACTGAGAAACTCAAAAACCAGTTCATCACTTCCAAAACCATCAGCAGGTTTATGGGAACGCTTATGAAGCAGATGAAATTCAGGATACCCGAAACCCTTCCCTCCTATCTGATAACAGCTCATAACCTGATGAGTCTGAATGAGGCCATCCGGAAGATACATTTCCCGTCGACCAATGCCGAAATAGAAAGAGCAAGGTACAGGCTCAAATTCGAGGAACTGTTTTACATCGAACTTAACCTCTTAAGGTTCAAGACAAACCGTGCGCGAAAATACAAGGGTTTCGTGTTCTCCAGCGTAGGAGATTATTTCAACAGTTTCTATTACAACAATCTTCCCTTTTCACTCACCGGAGCCCAGAAAAAGGTGATAAAGGAGATCAGGAGGGATTTGGGCTCGGGAAAGCAGATGAACAGGCTTTTGCAGGGCGATGTTGGAAGCGGCAAGACGCTGGTTGCGCTGATGAGCATGCTTATAGCAATCGACAACGGCTACCAGGCATGTCTGATGGCTCCGACAGAGATTCTGGCCAGCCAGCACTACAACACCATCCTTAAAATGCTGGACGGCATAGGGGTAAAAGTCAGTCTTCTTACCGGATCATCAAAAAGGAGCCTTCGAAAGGAAATTGATGAATCGCTCAGGGACAGCTCGCTTCAGATTCTGATAGGCACCCATGCCCTTATTGAGGAGAATGTGGTTTTCAATAATCTTGGACTGGTAATCATTGATGAACAGCATCGTTTTGGAGTTGCCCAGCGTGCAAGGCTCTGGGAGAAAAGCACTCACCCTCCCCATATTCTGGTAATGACAGCAACTCCAATCCCCAGGACACTGGCTATGACACTATACGGCGACCTCGATGTTTCGGTTATCGATGAGCTTCCTCCGGGAAGGATCCCTGTGAAAACCATGCACTTTTACGACTCGGAAAGGAACAAGGTCTTCGGATTCATGAGAAAGAAGATAGATGAAGGAAGACAGATATTCGTGGTTTATCCCCTTATCCGGGAATCGGAAAAGATGGATTATCAAAACCTCGAGGATGGCTGGGACACTATCTCGAGAGTGTTTCCGGCACCGAAATACTGCATCAGCATTGTTCACGGCAAAATGACACCTGATGAAAAGGAAAGCTCAATGAGACTGTTCAAGGAAGGGCATGCCAACATACTTGTGGCGACAACAGTCATAGAAGTCGGTGTCGATATCCCGAATGCATCGGTCATGGTAATTGAAAGCGCCGAAAGGTTCGGGCTTTCTCAGCTCCACCAGCTCAGGGGCAGGGTAGGAAGAGGCAGCGATCAGTCGTACTGCCTGCTTATGACCTCGAATAAACTTTCAAAAGAAGCCATTGCAAGAATCAGAGTTATGGTAAGGACCTCCGATGGCTTTGAAATTGCCGAAACGGATCTCCATCTCAGGGGACCGGGCGATATTGAAGGAACACTCCAGAGTGGAATTCCTTTCGACCTCAAGATAGCCAGTCTTGGCAGGGACGGGCAGATAATTGAACATGTAAGGAATATAGCTGAAGGAATCCTTGCAAAGGATCCCCTGCTGGAACATGAAGAGAATTATGTGCTTAAATCGGAACTTGGAAGATTGTTCAGTATAAAGCAATCATGGAGCAACATCAGTTAATTAGAATAATTACAAATAATTTCAGTGAAATTAAAACTTGGTAAAAAATCGTTAAAATCAAAGCAGACTTAATAAATTTGGCCTTTGCAAGGCGGACTGATGATCAGATGGAAGAACCGGTTAAAAAGAACAGGATACAGCATGACGGGATGGTTAAGGAAGTTGGCACCGATTCGGTTATTGTCAGCATAGTCTCATGTGCCGCATGTGCAGGCTGCAAGGCCAGGGGGTTTTGCGGCATGACTGAAAGCGAGGAGAAGACAATTGACATCAGGGGGAGATACAATGTATCGCCAGGCGACAAGGTGACTGTTCAGATGGAGGAATCGACCGGAATGAAAGCAGTTGTTCTTAGTTATCTTGTGCCTGTTCTGATTATTATGGGAGGACTATTCGTCCTTCAGTCGCTTCCGGTAAATGAACTTTTTGCAGGATTGATATCAATAGCCCTGCTGGTTCCATGGTTTCTGATCCTTTACCTAAGCCGGAAAAAGATAGAAAGGAGTTTCACTTTTACGCTAAAAACATAGTCATTAATGAGTTCTACAATTCTGACAACGATAATCTGCCTCAGCCTGCTTGCATTTCTCTCGGCTGTCATCCTGTATTTTGTAGCGCAGAAATTCAAGGTATATGAGGATCCCAGGATTGATGAAGTTCAGGCTCTTCTGCCTGCAGCCAACTGTGGCGGATGCGGTTTTGCCGGTTGCCGTAACCTTGCTGAAGCCATTGTTAATTCTGATAGCTTTGAAGGTCTTAACTGTCCGGTCGGCGGGGCTGCCGTGATGGAGGAAATTGCAACCATTCTCGAAAGAACGGCTCCTGTTTCCGATCCGAAAGTTGCCGTGCTCAAGTGCAAGGGGTCACCGGAACACCGTCCACGCACATCGGTTTACGACGGAGCGGCCGATTGCAGGATTGTCAACAGTCTCTACATTGGTGAGACTGACTGCAGCTATGGCTGTTTGGGATATGGCGACTGCGTAAAAGCATGCACTTTTGATGCTATTCATATCGATGCCCTGACGGGGCTGCCACTTATTTCGGATGAGAAATGCACTTCATGCGGAGCATGTGTCAGGGCATGTCCGAGAAATCTTATTGAACTGAGAAAGAAAGCAAAGAAAGACAGGAAAATATATGTGGCATGCTCCAACTGCGACAAGGGAGGTCCTGCAAGAAAAGCCTGCAGGGTTGCATGCATCGGATGCGGCAGGTGTCAGAAAGTTTGCTCATTTGATGCGATAAGCATTGTAAACAACCTTGCATACATTGATGCTGCCAAATGCACATTCTGCAGGAAGTGTGTTGGAGAGTGTCCCACAAATGCAATAATTGAGATCAATTTTCCGCCCGCGAAACCTAAGGCCAAGTCCGAAGCCGAGGCGGTACAAGCTTAGAAATGAAAAATTAAACTGAATAAAACTGTGCTCAAAACATTCCCAACAGGAGGTGTGCATCCACCCGAGAACAAGCTGACAGCCGGCATTCCGATCGAGTATCTTCCGGTTCCGGAGAAGGTGGTAATTCCCATGTCGCAGCATATTGGTGCACCGGCCAATCCGCTGGTTGCAAAGGGCGACAATGTAAAGATCGGTCAGCTTATAGCAGAAGGAAAAGGATTTGTATCGGCCAATATCCATTCACCGGTATCGGGCAAGGTAAGCAAGATTGACACTGCAGCCGACAGTTCCGGCCTGAAACAGCCGGCTGTTTTCATCGATGTTGAAGGCGATGAGTGGGTGGAGGGCATCGATCGCGGCAAGGAACTTGTAAGGGATATAAAGCTGTCGTCTGAAGAAATAGTAAAAAAATGCTTCGAATCGGGTATCGTTGGGATGGGAGGAGCCACATTCCCATCTCACATCAAGCTTAATATCCCGTCGGGTAAGAAATGTGATGTTCTTATAATAAACGGAGTAGAATGCGAACCCTATCTCACTTCCGACCACAGGCTTATGCTTGAGAAGGGAGAAGAGATCCTGGTTGGAGTCAGTATTCTGATGAAAGCCCTCAAGGTTGAAAAGGCGATGATAGGGATAGAGAACAACAAGCCGGATGCAATTTCCCATCTTACCACCCTTGCCGCTTCGTTCGCGGGTATAAGCGTTCATCCGCTGAAGGTCAAATATCCGCAGGGCGCTGAGAAACAGCTTGTAAAGGCGCTTGTTAAGCGGGAAGTTCCTTCCGGCAGGCTTCCCATCGACGTGGGTACGGTAGTCCATAATGCAGGGACTGCCTTTGCAGTGTATGAAGCAGTTCAAAAAAACAAGCCTCTTATCGAAAGGGTTGTCACGGTAAGCGGCAAATCACTGCAAAAGCCGGGTAATTACATGGTCAGGATAGGCACTCCTCTTTCATGGCTTCTTGAAGCTGCCGGGGGAATTCCCGCCGACACCGGCAAGATAATAAACGGGGGGCCGATGATGGGCAAGGCAGTCAGCAATACTGATGCCCCTGTAGTGAAGGGAATGTCGGGAATCATTCTCATACCTGCCTCCGAAGCATTCAGGGAAGTGATAAGCCCCTGCATAAGATGTGCAAAATGTGTTTCTGTCTGTCCGCTCCACCTTGAACCCTATCTGTTGATGACACTGACTGAGAAGGGTATGTTTGAGCGTGCGGAAGCAGAAAAAATAACTGATTGTATGGAATGCGGATCGTGCAGTTACACATGTCCGGCCGGAAGGCCTCTTCTTGATTACATCAGGCTTGGCAAATCGACTGTAATAAGGCTGGCCCGCCAGAAGGTATTAAAATAAACGGAATTCATCTGAAAAATGACTAATATGCTGAAAGTATCCCCGTCTCCCCATATCCATGGAAAGGAATCGACCAGGAAGCTGATGCTCAATGTTGTGATTGCCCTTATTCCTGCATTGATCGTTTCAGTATTCTACTATGGTATCGGAGCAATAATTGTCACCGCCGTTTCTGTTCTGTCGTGCCTGCTGTTTGAATTTTTGATTCAGAAATACATACTCAGGAAACCGATATCCATCACCGACGGATCCGCTCTGGTCACCGGAATACTGCTTGCCTTTAACCTACCTTCGAATATACCTGTTCATATCATTGTCATAGGAAGCTTTGTTGCCATAGTAATTGCCAAGATGACTTTCGGAGGACTGGGCAACAATCCCTTCAATCCGGCGCTGGTAGGAAGGGTATTCATGCTTATTTCATTTCCGGTGCATATGACCACCTGGCCCGTACCGAAAGGTCTTGGTACGGGTTACCTGGATGCCGTAACCGGAGCCACTCCTCTTGCCATTCTTAAGGGAGGACTTGCCAGGGGTCAGTCAATGTCCGAAATAGTCGGACAGCTTCCCACTCCTGCACAGATGTTTCTGGGTAACATAGGAGGATCGATGGGTGAAGTTGCAGCAATTGCACTGCTTATCGGATTTGTCTGGCTGTTGTATAAAAAAGTCATCACCTGGCATATCCCTGTTTCCGTTATCGGGAGCATTGCAATATTTACAGGCATCCTGTGGCTGGTCAATCCCGAAAAAAATGCCGATCCATTGTTCCATATACTGGCAGGAGGCGTACTTCTCGGGGCCATATACATGGCTACGGATTATGTTACATCGCCAATGGTTCCGAAGGCGATGCTCCTGTATGGTTGCGGGATAGGCATAATAACAGTTGTCATCAGGGTTTACGGGGCATATCCCGAAGGGGTTTCGTTTGCAATACTAATAATGAATGCATTCGTCCCGCTGATGAATGCTTACATAAAACCCAAAAGATTTGGGGAGGAGGTGAAACATGGCTAATACTGAATCGACATTCAGGAACATGGTGCTATCGCTCACGCTGATCGCGCTGGTATCGTCGGCGCTGCTGGGCTTTGTATATGAAGTGACAAAGGAACCCATCGCGCTGTCGAATCTTAACAAAAAGCTGGAGGCCATCAGGCAGGTTGTTCCAGAATTCGACAATAATCCGAACGATGAGATGTTCCTGCTTCCCACCGGTGAAGGCGACAGCCTTGAAGTGTATCCGGCCAAAAAGGACGATATGATCATAGGTTACGCGATAAACACGTACACGAACATGGGATTCAGTGGCAACATAAAACTGATGGCCGGCTTCAAACCCGACGGTTCAATATTCAACATTACCGTCCTTGAACACAAGGAAACCCCGGGGCTTGGAACAAAAATGACTGATCCCGGATTCAAGGACCAGTTTATTGAAAAGAACCCTGCTGAATTTGAGCTCAGGGTCAAAAAGGATGGAGGTCCGGTCGATGCGATCACTGCCGCCACGATAAGTTCAAGGGCCTTCTGTGATGCAGTACAGAGGGCATACAACACACTTCAGAAAGGAGAAATAAAATGAATCAGTTTCAGAATTTCACAAAAGGACTCCTGAAGGAGAATCCGATACTGGTAATGGTACTGGGAACCTGTCCCACCCTTGCCACCACATCTTCATCCCTGAACGGCCTGGGCATGGGGCTGGCAACCACATTTGTACTTATAGGATCGAATGTGGCAATCTCGTTGCTTTCGAAGTTCATTCCCGACAAGGTCAGGATACCGGCCTACATTGTAGTCATAGCCTCTTTCGTAACGGTAGTTGACCTGGTGATGCAGGCCTATGTACCCGATCTATACAATACGCTCGGGATATTCATTCCCCTGATAGTGGTAAACTGCATAGTGCTTGGCCGCGCCGAAGCATTCGCGAGCAAGAACACTGTATGGTCATCATTTATTGACGGATTTGGGATGGGGCTTGGCTTCACCCTTGCCCTCGGAGTTCTTGGTGCGTTTCGGGAGATGCTGGGAAGCGGGTCAATCTTCGGATATAAATTCCTTCCGGGCGACGGAATACTGGTTTTCATACTTGCACCCGGAGCCTTTATAGCTCTAGGATACATGATTGCACTTGTAAATAAGATCAAGCAGAAATAATACCAAAGACAATGGAATACATCCTGATAATAATCTCAGCCTTACTGGTAAACAACATTGTTCTGGCCCAGTTCCTTGGAGTGTGTCCCTTCCTGGGAGTATCGACCAAAGTGAATACTTCGCTGGGAATGGCGGCAGCAGTTACTTTCGTTATGGTGCTGGCAACCATCGTAACTTACCTCATCCAGGTATATGTTCTTGACAAGTTGGGTATTGGCTTTATGCAAACCATTACCTTCATCCTGGTGATCGCGGCGCTTGTTCAGATGGTTGAGATTGTGCTTAAAAAGGTCAGCCAGCCGCTCTACCAGGCCCTTGGAATATTTCTGCCACTGATCACGACAAACTGTGCTGTTCTAGGCGTGGCCATCCTGGTAATAAAAAAGGATTACAATCTGCTTGAAGGAGTGGTTTTCTCGGCATCTACGGCCCTCGGATTCGGACTGGCGCTGATAATACTTGCCGGAATAAGGGAACAGTTTGAACTCATGGACATCCCAAAGGCTATGAGAGGAGTCCCTATCTCCCTGATAACCGCGGGGATTCTGGCGCTTGCCTTCATGGGATTTACAGGCATTGTTTAGGATAATACCGAATGAATCATCAAGGGTAATCCCATGAAGGGATAAGCCCGGCAGACCTGTGACAGAACAGGAAAAACTAACTCATTAATTCTCCCTGAATGCTCATTTCAGAATATTACCGCATACTTGGCATCCCCCTGAATTCGTCCCTTGAGGATATCAAAAAGGCATACAGGAAGAAAGCCCGCTTGTATCATCCCGACATAAACCGGGCTCCGGGAGCAAAGGAAAAGTTCATTGAAGCGACAGAAGCCTATGATTTCCTAATGGCTCACCACGAAAAAAGCCAGCTTACCGATGAAGACTATTTCAGGATAGTTGAAGAATGGAGAAAATACAGGCAGGAAAGATCACACCAGCGTGCACAATATTACGCGAGAAGTTCATACCACCAATTCAAGAACAGCAAATACTACAAATCGACCAAATTATTCAATATCACCTCCGCCATTTTTGCCTTTGCCGCTTCGATAACTGTTTTCTTTTTCGCTATCCTGGGGTACGTCATGCGGCTCAGGGACCCAATACCCGGAACTGAGAAAACCACTATAGTCTCATTCATCATACTCCTGACCCTGAGCCTTATTTTGTTGACGGCTTCTGTATTACATCTGAAAACATACATCAGAGCCAACCGTAAACAGAAAAAAAAGAAAAAACAGTAATCCGGCGACACATCTTTTAATCAAATAATGTCACAAAAGGAGGATTATCCGGTCAGCAATCCCGTTCCCATTAGTCTGACAGAGGTTCAGACCGTAATTATAGAATCAGGTAATGAATTTGCTTTTGACATCGTCAGCAAGCTTGCCGGGAGTGCTGATACAAGTATCTGAACGACAGTCAGTCGGCCTTTACGAAATTAAAGGGAATATTAAGTGCCGATGAAAAATACTCTCCCCTTTCATGAATATCCTCATCGCCCTCTTCATAATACCAGTTAATAATCAACTTCTTGTTAAGCAGTCTGACCCGAGATATTTTCTGAATGAGTTGTGTCAGGATTTTTGCGTTCGCGCTGTTGATGTAATCAAGGTGAATGTCGATGCTTGTAACATCGGCAGGTTCATTAATATAGTCATTGACCCAGTCGTCGACAGGCTTAAAAAATTCAAGTGCATTTTCATGAACTGACCGGCCTTTGATCCTTATCAATCCTCCGCGGCTCAGGAGTATCTCAGGAGAATTTTTGGCAGCTGCTATTCTCAATTCGTTCATTCGCGTATAATATAAAAAGCGTTCTTAAATTAACGGGAACATGCACGCCATATTGTTTAATATCAGTACCTGGCCTGAGGGGCTACATCCTGTCCCGTGAATTCTCCCCTGAGGTATTTATAGTAAGCAGCTATTCCTATCATGGCCGCGTTGTCTGTTGTATATGAGAGCGGAGGAATAAAAAGGTTCCAGCCTCTTTTTTCAGCTTCCAGGGCAAGCCCGTTTCTCAGTCCGGAATTGGCCGATACTCCGCCTGCAATGCCTATTTCCTTTATTCCGGTCAACTGTGAAGCCTTTATCAGTTTGGAGATCAGCATGCTTACAATAGTTTCCTGCAGTGAAGCACAGAGATCCGCCCTGTTCTTTTCAATAAAACGCGGGTCATCCTTTAGTTTGTCGTTCAGGAAGTAAAGAAAACTGGTTTTCAGTCCGCTGAAGCTGAAATCGAGGTCTTTCACCTTTGGTTTCGCGAATGAGAAAGCCTTACTGTTGCCCCGCGAAGCCAGTTTATCGATCAAAGGGCCCGCGGGATAAAGAAGGTCCATAAGTTTTCCGCATTTGTCAAAAGCCTCACCGGCAGCATCGTCGATTGTATTCCCTATTGTCTCCATGTCGAGATGGTTCTTCATCACTATCAGCCTGGTATGTCCGCCCGAAACAATAAGACAGAGGAAAGGGAATTCCGGCAGTCTGGTCATGCCGTCTTTCTCAGGAATGAAATGAACAAGTGCATGTGCCTGAAGATGATTGACATCTATTAGCGGAATATCTCTGGCGAGGGCGAATCCCTTCGCGAATGAAGTACCCACCAGAAGCGATCCCAGCAATCCCGGCCCCCGGGTAAAGGCAACGGCATCTATTTCTTCAACATCTGTCCCTGCTCTTCTGAGGGCCTGGTCGACCACTGGCACAATATTTGCCTGATGAGCCCTGGAAGCAAGCTCGGGGACAACACCACCGTACGACATATGAATGTCCTGACCTGCTATAAGGTTTGACAGGATGTGGCCGTCCCTTACAACAGCCGCTGAAGTGTCGTCGCAGGATGATTCTATCGCGAGTATTGTAACCGCCATGCTTCCTTTGATTTTCTGAATTTTTTAGGTTATTTTGAATCCTGAACGTTCAGGCATTTTAATGCTCAAAAGTATTAAAAAATCGTTTAAGTATCTTATGATACTGGTCGGCATCCTCTTTCTGGTGCCGACACTGGCTTCCATTGTGCTCAGGATACCGGAAGTGCAGACATATATGGTGAACAGGATTACCGGTCACTTTTCCGAAAGGATCAAATCGACAATCTCTGTAGGCAGGGTTGAATACACTTTCTTTAACAAGCTGGTTTTAAGCGATCTGCTCATCAAGGACCAGAATAGCGACACACTTCTTTGGTCATCCAGGATTTCCGCCGGCATTTTAAGGCTCGATATAGCCGGAAAGAATATCCGTCTTGGCCGTGTTGATATTGAGCGTCCGGTTATTGCATTCATAACCGACACTACGGGCCTGATGAACCTGACCTGGTATCTCGACATGCTTAAGAACCCGCTGGATACTGTAAAAAAAGAGAGTCTGAGGTTCTTTGTTAATAGAATAACAATAAATGACGGCAGATTTGCACTTCTTAACAGGAAAGGTCCGCCCGGCAAAGCACTCCTCGATTTCAGGAACCTGCACCTGTCGGACTTAAACGCCGATGTGAAGAACCTCAGAGTACGGGGTGATTCCACCGTACTTGAAATAAATGATGTCCGCTTCGGGGAGTCGAAAGGTTTTCATGTAAGAAGCATGAAAAGTGATCTGACCCTTGCACGGAAGGAGATATTATTCGGGGATCTGTTCATGAACCTCGACAGCTCAATCATCAATGCCGAACAGGTGCTTCTCTCCGGGCACGAATCGGAAGGCTTCAGAAACTTCAATGAAAATGTAAGGCTCGACATAAGGCTGGAAAAATCGCTTGTAAGCGCTTCGGACTTAAGGTATTTTCTATCAGCTGCCGGGGGGCTCAATGAAGCCGTTGAGCTATCGGGAAGAATAAGCGGAACAGTGTCAGATCTTAACGGAAGGAGGATAAGAGTATCATTCAGGGATCATACGGAACTGTCGTGCGACTTCGACATGTCGGGGCTTCCGGATTTAAAGGAAACCTTCATTCATATAAGCATCGGCAATCTTAAGACAAATGCCTCTGACCTTGAACTGATCCGCCGGAACGGCAAAGCGCTGAATCTTCCGGATATTACCGGGAAACTTGGCAATATAGTCTTTGAAGGAAGTTTTACAGGCTTCACCACCGATTTCGTTACTTACGGCAGGATTGAAACTGATGCCGGCACACTGAAAACGGATATCTCCTTCAGGCCGGAAAGCATGGGAAATTTCCGGATCAAAGGACTTGTCAGCTGTGTCAATGTCGACCTTGGTCTTCTCACGGACAACAGCGAGATGCTTGGGAAACTTACCATGGAGACCGATGTTGACGGCAATGCCACCTCCACGACCAACATTTCGGGAAACCTGACGGGAAAAATCGACAGTGTTGAAGTCAATAAATATGTTTACAGGAATGTCAGCCTGAACGGTATCTTCACTGAAAAGACATGGGACGGTAACATAAAGATTTCCGACCGGAACATCAGGATGGATATGCTTGGAATGCTCGACTTCAGTGATGAGCTTCCCGAATTCGATTTCACCCTGAACCTTGCCGAATCGAACCTTTACAGGCTGAATTTCGACAAAAACGATACAACATCCCGTCTCTCGATGCTGGCCACAGCCAATTTCAGGGGAAACAACATCGACAACCTTTTCGGCGAGATAAGGCTTCTTAATTCAACAATAAGGAAATATGGCAATAAGCTTGATCTCTATGACTTTACACTGAAGGCATTCAATGAAGGAGGCAAGCCCGCCCTTTCAGTAAAAACCGATTACGTCGATGCCGATCTCAGGGGTTACTATAAATTTGGAGAGATAGGACTGGTAATGAAGTCTGCTCTTTCCACCCTTCTGCCCTCCCGGTTCACGAAGCCCGATCCTGGCGAAGGACTTTCGTCCAATGAATTTACCTTCAGTATCAACTTTAAAAACACCGACAAGCTGAATGACTTTTTCAGGACAGGACTTCTTCTTTCGGAAAAAAGCCGGGTGAGCGGTTCATTTTACGGCGACAGTCTTATTGTTCTGAATGCAGATGCCAGAAAGGTGGTCTTCAGAAAAAACACTTTCAATAATCTGTCGCTGAAAGCCCATTATTCTGGCTCGGATTTCATAGCCGACCTCAGAAGCTCATCACTGTTGGTTCTGGGAAGGGCTGACCTGAAGGAGTTCAGGTCAGGTTTCGAGGCAGGGAACGACAAATTAAGTTTCGACTTCGGCTGGAATGACAGGAAAAACAACACGAGCAGGGGGGCCTTTGTTTCCAGGGGATCGTTCATACCGAGAGAAGACGGCAGAAACGGATCCTGTCTTCTGATTGATATTGATTCCACTGATATTATAACCAGCAAAAACACCTGGACCGTCAGAAAGTCATCCATAGTTGTTGATTCGGGGTCAACTAAAATCAAGCGCTTCATTGTATCAAGCGGAGTTCATTCATTTTTTGCCGACGGAACAATCTCCTCAAATCCGGCAGATACTTTCAGGCTGCTTGTAAACAGAATAGACCTGAGCCCCCTTAACAATCATCCTAATCCCGGCAGCAACAATGGAAAAGAGCCGATGGCACTCAATATAAAGGGAGTTGTTGACGGAAATGCCGTGATATCGGGTGCCCTTAAAGATCCCCTGATCCAGAGCGACATAAGCATAGACGGATTTTCGATACTCAGCGGCGATTATGGAGATGTTTCGGTGCGGTCGCGGTGGAATTCCGTTAGAAAGGTTGCCGATCTGAGTGCCAGTAACAATCTGAACGGGAAAAGAAACTTTGATGTCTCGGGCTTTTATGATCCGGGTAACAAGCAATTCATGATTGACGGTATAGCTTCCAACCTGCCGGTGGATGCCCTTAATCCGCTGCTCAGCTTTTTTGCCTCCGGTATCAGGGGCACGGTATCGGGAAAGGTGAAAGTAAACGGGACACCCGGAGAGCTTTATCTGACGGGGGCCATCATGCCTGAAAACACGTCGCTCAGGATAGATTATCTTCAGACCAGGTATTCGATTAATGATTCCATACGCTTCGACAGGCGCGGTATCAGGTTCAGGAACACGAGAATCACCGATGAGAAAGGGAACAACGCCATTCTTTCGGGAGCAGTCTATCACAAGTCGTTCAAGGATTTCACAGTCGACCTGACCATCAACATGGACAAGGATGCATGTCTTGTACTCAACACCAGGCAGAGCGACAATGAACTATTCTACGGGACGGCCTATGCTTCGGGCGTAACGACCATCAAAAGCGGCCCCAATTCACTGTCGTTCGATATTTCAGCAAAAACAGGGAAAGGTACAAGCTTCTTCATACCCCTGAATACCGGGATGTCTGTTTCCGAATCATCATTCGTCAGCTTTATTAACCACGATTCGGCCATGATGGCGAAGGAAAGAAGTCATCAGGAAGCTGCAGTAAAACCCGGTAAATCGTCGCTGGAGCTCTCTTTTGATCTGGATGTAACCCCCGATGCCGAGGTCCAGCTGCTGATCGATCCCAAGGCAGGCGACGTGATCAGGGGAAAGGGAGCGGGCAAGCTGAATATCAGCCTGAACAAAAATGGCGATTTCAGGATCTACGGCGATTATATAATTGAGGAAGGTGATTACCTGTTCACTCTGAAAAACATTCTGAACAAGAAATTTGAAGTTGAGAAAGGCGGCAAGATAACCTTCAGCGGCGACATCGAGAACTCCGAAATCGACCTTACCGCAAAA
>JAAYQC010000057.1 GCA_012519515.1 Bacteroidales bacterium
AGCATTAAGCTCCATAATATAGTTTTTTGGCTTTAAACATTATTTCATCCCTGAAATCCGGGTGACTTATATTGATCAGTGCGTTCAGCCGCTGCAGATTGGTTTTGCCTGCCAGCTGCGCTATACCGTATTCAGTTATTACATAATCCACTTCATTGCGGGTGGTTGTCACTGCGGTTCCTTCGTACAAAGCAGGTACGATACGGCTTACCGTGCCGCGGGAAGCTGTTGAAGGAACGGCGATAATGGATTTTCCCCCACCAACAGAACGTTTAGCGCCGCGGATAAAATCCACCTGCCCGCCTACGCCGCTGAACTGTCTGGGTCCGATGGCATCTGCGGATATCTGCCCTAATACATCGATTTGCAATGCCGAGTTTATTGATACAACCTTATAGTTTTGAGCAATGATCCAGGGGTCATTGATGTAATTTTCCGGGTGCATTTCGATTAAGGGATTATCATCCACCCAGTCATATAGAGCTTTGGTACCCATCATGAAGGTAGAAATGATTTTGTAGGGGTGCAGGGTTTTCTTTGAACCGTTGACGACCCCCTGTTCGACCAGGGGAATCAGCCCATCAGAAAACATTTCGGTGTGAATCCCCAGGTCTTTTTTGTTTACCATTGCTGCCAGTGCTGCATCAGGGATGGCCCCAATGCCCATCTGCAAAGTGCAGCCGTCTTCAATCAAATCAGCACAGTAGTTTCCAATTTGGATTTCGATATCAGTCTGAATGGCCGGTGCAACTTCCATCAAAGGAAGATCAGATAATACAAAATGATCAACATCTTTTACGGAAATAAAGCTGTCACCCAGAGTTCTGGGCATATTGCTGTTTACTTCTGCAATAATGGTTTTAGCCATCCTGGCCGCCGGCAAAGTGTAATCCACCGATATGCCCAGGCTGCAATAACCAAATTTATCCGGAGGGCTCACTGTAATCAAGGCAACATCCACCGGGATATGTCCCTCCAGAAATAATGAAGGTATTTCTGAAATAAAACGGGGTAAATAATCGGCCCGGCCTTCGTAAATGGCTTTACGGGTATTGGCACCTCCAAACAGTGAAATATGGCGGAAGTGTTCTTCCATACCAGGCTGGGCATACAAGCATTCACCCATGCCGACCCGGTGTACAACTTTCACGTCGTGAAGCTCTGCATATCGTTCACTCATGGCCTTGGTTAAGGAACGGGGCTCTCCGCAAGCATGGGAAACAATTACATAATCTTTGGATCTGATTGCTTTTACCGCTTCATCTGCTGTACAAATATTGTTTTGATAATGATCCAGCCAGTTGAACAAAATAATTCCTCCCTAAGAATCGTTATTAAATCTAGTTTGGCCATAATGTGTAAGCCTCAATACACTATTTGACAGGGGGATAATCATTTTCTAAAATAATTTCTTTAAATTAACTTCAGCGCAAGTTTGATATCCTGTTACGCTAAAAATGATGATACTGCACGGAAGAGGGTTGTTTTGCCGAATTCATGGATCTATGGATCCTAAAATACGAGAAAGTTTAGGCTATTCCCCCTTTTAATAAAATGAATAAACAAAATGATATCTAGCTAACAGACTTTTCTCCATTTTGCATATTGTTTAACAAACTTATATGCAATAAATTGGCCAATGTATATATATTTGTTAAAAACGCAGGTAGACTCAAGGGTTGCCTGGTGAGAAACAGTGATCATTGAGGAAACAATTTGGCAGATTGGTGAATACTAAATAAATCAAAGGAACACCCAGGTGTAT
>JAAYQC010000058.1 GCA_012519515.1 Bacteroidales bacterium
AAGAACAGAGTAAATTATGGACCAGGCGCCGGTTCCTGGGTTCTGCAGCAATCGGACTTGCCGGAATTGCAGTAATACCGGCATTATCAACATCATGTAAAGGCAGGAAGAAAGCCGGAGATCAGGAGAGCGGCGAAGTCACCCTTGGTTTTATAGGACTCGGTCGGCAGGCAATGTTCCTGCTTTCGGGATTTTTACAGGTACCGGGAGTGAAAGTTGTTTCCGGATGCGATGTTTATGGCATCAAGTGCAAGCGTTTTGAGAAACGTGTTACCGATTTCTACACCAATGCCGGTCAGGAGTTCAAGGTAGACACTTATGAGAAGTACCAGGATCTGCTTTCGAGGGAAGACATCGATGCAGTTGTAATTGCTGTTCCCGACCATTCTCATGCCATGATAGCCATTGCTGCCTGCAAGGCGGGCAAGGATGTTTATCTGGAAAAGCCGATGACTTTTACCATTAAGGAAGGTCAGGAGCTTAAGAAGGTAGTCAGGGAGTACAACAGGGTTCTTGCTGTAGGAAGCCAGCAGCGTTCAGATGCAGGTTTCCAGCATGCTGTCAATTTAGTCCAGACAGGTGCTCTTGGCGCTATCTCCAAAGTGAATGCCTACGTTGGCGCGCCTCCGACTCCCTATGATCTTCCTGAGGAACCTATTCCTGCTGATCTGAACTGGGATATGTGGCTCGGTCCGCTTCCGGAAAGCATTCATTTCAACAGTCAGCTTAATCCACCCATTTCCCTCGACCCTGAAAAGAATGAGGATATATGGGGAGCATGGCGCTGGTACAAGGAAATGGGCGGAGGTTTCACCACCGACTGGGGCGCACACATGTTCGACATTGCCCAGTGGGGACTCGGAATGGATTTGAATGGTCCTGTTGAAATCTCACCGATAGGCGACGGAACGGAATTCATGTCCTTCAAATATGCCAGCGGTACTATCATGACATCTGAGCCTTTCGATGAAAAACTCACCAAGGGAGTAAAATTCTGGGGAGATAACGGCTGGATAGAAGTTGCAAGAGGATACTTCAAGGCATCCGATCCCAAGTTTGATCCGCCGGCTTCGGCAACCGCGGCTGACGATGGCCCGTATGAAACAAGGATACCTCATCAGCTCAATTTCATCGAATGTGTAAGGTCGCGTCAGGATCCTGTCGTACCGGTTGAAATCGGTCACAGCAGCTGCACGGTCTGCACACTCGGGAATATTGCCTGTGATCTCAAGAGGACACTCAAGTGGGATCCGGCCACCGAAACATTTATTGATGATGTTGACGGTGAAGCAACCAAAAGGCTGCATTATGAATACAGGAGTCCCTGGACTCTGGTATGATATTCTGTTTTTCGGGGGAATGCCTGTGAATCCCCTGCAGACAATAAAAAGAGAGGCTGTGCACCTTGCACAGCCTCTTTAATTCCGTAACCTTTTGATACTGTCATACTATCTGACGGTGCCTGTCATCTTTTTGAGTTTTTCTATCTGTAGTGGTCTCTTCTGTCACCGCCTCCTCTGCGCTCGTTATCACCGCGGAAATCTCTTCTGCGTTCGGGTTTCTCAATTGATTCGTTAACAATAATCTTTCTTCCCTGTACCTCAAAGCCATTTAGTTCTTCAATAGCCTTCTTAGCTTCGGCTTCGTTTGGCATTTCAACGAAACCAAATCCCTTACTCTTACCGGAGTACTTGTCGAAGATGATCTTTGCTGATGCAACTTCGCCGTACCCTTCAAATAGTTCCTTAAGTTCAGCTTCACTCATTTTGAAGTTAATGCTTCCAACATAAATGTTCATAATTCAATAATTAGATAAATAAAACATAAACAAAGTTTACATTTTTTTTTGAAATCTAAAAATAAATGTTATGGGATAAAGAGCAGATAGAAAAGATTTATTCGGGATGCCGGAAATACATTATAAGTCGTGCAAGTCGTGCAGGTCGTGCAAGTCTTGCAAGTCGTGCAGGTCGTGCAGGTCGTGTAAGTTGTTCGTGTAGTGTTGATTATGTGACTCGTGCCGTTTGTGTGGTTAGTGCCCTAACGGATAATTGTTAATTGTTAATTGTAAATTGTTAATTGTTATTAAAGCGTTTAGCGTCCTACAAGAGAAGTTCGAGGTTCGAGGTTCAAGGTTCAAAGTTACTCGCACCTTGAGCTTTGCCGCAGGCCGCTCGTTGTTCTTCCACCCTAGAGCTGGAGAATGAGATCCCGCATCCCGTGGGAAACCGGGATGCGGGATGACATTGCGCAGGGGTTTTGCTGACGGCCACCCTTCCAGGGTGGATCCAATGCTACTGTCCTTTACCCCGGGCGAAACCGGGGCTATTGGAAGACCAGCCCTCCAGGCTGGTTAAACTCATTGACATTATCGTCATCTGGCAGTACTGGGGTTACCGGAAAATCAGGAGTGTGTTATTGGGTGATTCCTGACACCGGAGGTGTCACTATCCAATAGCCCGGGTACCGCCCCGGGAAAAATGGCGCCTCATACCAGGTGCAACCCTGGAGGGGTTGACTCCGATCTGCAGGTGAAAGTTGAAAGTAAAAAACCGAAAATGAGGTGTTTAGCATAGTTCAAATTTAATGTTCAAGGTTCAGGGGTTTCAGCATGTTGGCCTTGTGTCTTGCGTCCTGCGCCTTGTGTCATGCAAAGGAAGATAAAAATCATATCCTTTATGCCATCGTATTGACCTAATCCTCTATATACTGCTGACTTATTAAGATAAGCATTATTAAAGTTGCTATCTATAGACAAAGCAGCCCTTGAGCAATTACAGCTCATTATGAGCTGAACGAGGAAAAAAAAGGCATACTGCTCAAACTGATTGAGACTTTCGTTTCTAAAAAGCGGTTTAAAGATTACCTGCAAAAAAATATTGCTGCATTATAACAAAACAGCCCGGACTTGCCGGGCTGTTTGCTATCTCGCATCTAATATGCTCTTTGTAATATCTGCTTGTAGAAAAAGAGCTAATATTCCCAATAAAAAAAGCAAGGCTGTTAATATTATTGAGATTTTGTTACTATTAAACAATTTAGGCTTTTCCGTTACAATCTTCTTCCCTTTTCCGCTCCTATAGTAGGCCAGATACATCAAAAGTGTAATAACCGCAAAGATTCCTATCATCTCCCATTTCCTTAAAGAAACGCCAAATAGATAAGCAAAAACTACATTAACAATGCCATTAATTATCAGAGAAAATGTAAAACTCAATGTAAAGATAACCGTTGAATGCGGCTGATTATCTGGTAACACCTTTGTATAAAAAAGGTAGTAGTAGTAATAAAATACGTTCATCATGGTTTGTAATTTTGATAGAAGTAATACCAAAGGGCTTCATTGGATTGGGATGGTGGGCCGACTTGGCTCTCCCAGCGATTGTACCAGAAGTTAAATTTTGCTTCCTGATACCATTCCATGCTTGTAATGAACCTTCCTGCTTCCCAGCCAATACCCCAGGCTGCACCATATAGACCTCCAAAGGTAGAAACTCCAGTGGTACTCAGTTCAGCTAACATCCAACCAGTTCCGATTTCGCCGTTAACTCGTTGTTCAATTGTTCTATAACCGCTGTAAGCTCCAACCAAACGACCAGCCCACTTGAACCCATTCGATGTGGTTTTACCAAACTTATTTTTCCCTCCAGCGATTCCATTTCCACCCCAAGTTTGCTGATAAATCTTGAAATTTTTCCCCATCCAGGTACCATAAGTCTTACTATAGTATAGTTCGCTACCAACAGAAGCGGCTGCACCTGCGTAAGCCTCCCATCCTGGACCCCCTCCTCCTTGGGGTTCTTCGAAGCTAAGTGCATCAGGCTTAACACTACCTTTATCTTTATTGTCACTTGGTAAGCCATTCTTGAAATTGAAGCTGTTAGAAGAACCGGTTAACTCTCCTGACATCTTGCCACCCCTAGTGTCAGATATAGGGTTAACATAATGATGTGATTTAGATATAGATTCATTTTTACCATTATGACTCCTCTTTAAGATGTACGTCTTCCTATGCTCTTTTTGCCTCTCATCATTATAATAAATACAAATCTCTTTGCCATTTGGATCAAGGAAACGCGTGGGATTATCGAATGTATACGCATACGGACTCCACCTGCGGCCTAATTCCGAAGCAGGATCAAAGGAATGCCACCTCCCCATCTGGGCATCATAAAACCTCGCCCCGTAATCATAATTCTCAAAGAACTCGTTGTTTAATTCCTTGCCATTGTAAAGGTATAAATTATTCTGCAGGTTATTGGCTGCAAACATTGAACCGAAAGGATAGTATTCAACTTCCTGGTCAA
>JAAYQC010000059.1 GCA_012519515.1 Bacteroidales bacterium
ACTCTCGAGAGTTACCCCTACGCCTTCAACCTGTGTGTGGCTGCTGATAATTTCCATTCCAAGATCATTCACCATCTTTTTGAAATCGGCAGGTGAATAGCCATAGAACTTGCCATCAGCGTAATCAGCCAGTTCAACATACTTGTAACCCATGTCGGAAACCTTTTTAAGCGATCCCGGAACATCGGTAGTCATAGCATCCCTTATCGTGTAAAGCTGCAGGCCGAGCTCAAATGATCTGGGATCGGGCAATGCAGTTTCTGAAAGCTTAGCTGCCTTTTTGGAGGCATTCCGGCAGGATGATTGTGATAATACGAAAGCTCCGAGAGCGCCAGCTGCTGACAACCTCAGAAAATCTCTCCTAGACTGTAATTTTTTCATCATGATATAATTTTGATTTTAGCGGTTTCATTTTGTTATTTATAATGGATTATATGTTAATAAGTTGTTTTATTGCAAGTGCCATTTACAAAAATTATACAATTCTTAAATCATTTTATCCGAAATACAAATATTATGCAACGTCTCATACGCGTACTATTCCAACTATAAACGAACCGGCAATGATACACTCCCTTTAACCTGGAGGTAACTGGAGCACAGTCAAGATCATCTTACAGGAATATCCTTTTTATATGTCTTGAATACATGTTGTCAAATACACACCGCGATACAAGCTCCTCGTGTTTGTTGAGCAGTTTTGTGAAACGGTCCATTTCATTTGCCGCGAGCTTGTAGGCAACATGGATCAGCTGCCGCATGTTCGGATTGTAATCGCTGTTCGACTGGTCGTGCCTTAGCGATGCCGCGAATTTCCTGCTGTTCCAGGCCCGGACTTCCCCGGCCGATGGCAGCAGCGATTTGTTTATGTCGATTACATCCGCGTACGGTGCACAGAGCTCATCGATTTTTTCAATAGCCTGAATATAAACTGACTTTGCAAAGTCGAGAGCTTCGCCACCGGCTTCCGCGAGTCCTATCATTTCCTCGAGCCAGGTTGTTCCGGCTGTTTTCAGATGAACCCCCTTGTCGTGCTTTTTGAGTATGGAGCCAATCAGCGGGTACAGGGCAAACTTGTCTGATCCTGAATGGATACTGATTTTCAGTTCCGGAGGCAGTCTGAATTCCCTGACGGCATGGCTGATCACCATCAGGTCTTCCTCAAACTCAAGTTCAAACTGAGCGGGATCGCCCACGTAGTCGACCCCCTTGTTGAACCTGCCCGAGAATTTCGGAGCTATTGTCTGCACCGGAACCTTTTCTTCTCCCAGCATAAGGAGAATAAAGAACAGTTCCACGGGAGTCTGGGGTGCGGCAACTTCATCCATCGACACTTCGGTAATGAAATTGCCGGCACCTTTTGACTTTTCTATTATCCTGTATATCTCTCCGGCTTTTCCGGCAGCGAAGAGGTATTTCTCGGCGATGCCGGTCAGCTGGTCTTCGGAACACCTGATTGCTTTTCTGATGCCGGGGATTTCCAGCCTGTCAGCGTATTTTTTTGCTCTTTCAAGGAATGAGCCGATTTTTGAATCATCTGCCCGTTTTCCAATGTATGAAGCAAGGTCGATGGTAAAGAAATCGGAAGATGGGATGAACCTGTCAACGGTATCAAGGTTGATATGATCGGCATCGACAAAATATGGTTCCCTGAAACCAGCTGCCCTGGTTACGGCATCGGCCTCCTTTCTCACATCCTGTGGTTGGGTGCCGATGATCATATGTTCCCTGTTCGACTTGTTCCATACAGGAGTTATAGCTACCCCGTTTTTAGCTGCTTCAGTTATAGCTTTGAGCTGCGCGTGACCCTGGTGACCGAAGCGGTCACCCATGCCCAGTGAGTATTTTCCCAATATCTTCATATATTATTAGATATTTTCCACGCGTTTCATCTTTGGAACAAGGAAATGCATGAGAACCCAGGCGGCAAGATATGCTAAACCGCAGAATATGAACATTATTCCGTAGCCTACCTCTGTCTTGTCAAGGATGGTGTAGTGCTTGAGTAGAAGCCCTGCTGCCTGTGCTATCAGAATACCTCCGACGGCTCCTGCCATTCCACCGATACCTGTAACGGATGCCACGGCTTTTTTCGGAAACATGTCAGTTACGGTTGTGAATATATTTGCTGACCATGCCTGGTGTGCTGCACAAGCAAGTCCTATAACCAGCACGGCATACCATGTATTGAACTGGCCGAGCCAGCTTGCTGCAAGTACGGAGAGTGGAAAAAGGGCATAGATGAACATGGAAAGTTTTCTGGCCTTGTAGGTCACCATTCCCCCGTTAATGAATTTCTTTGGAAGCCATCCGCCGAATATCGATCCTATTGTTGAGATAGTGTAAACAACTGCCACGGCGATTGTCCAGCTTATCACACCGGGGACATCGGCCCCTGTGCCTGTATAGCCCGGATTCAGGGTTTTGAATTCAAGTATTTTTCTTGCATTCTCACCATTCAGGAATGCCGGCAGCCAGAACAGGTAGAACCACCATACCGGGTCGGTGAGGAATTTACCGAAGAAGAAGGCCCATGTCTGACGCTTCGAAAGAAGTTTCGACCAGGGAACCTTTTCCGTCGGGTTTTCCTGTTCTTTCTTTTTCTCTTCTATTTCGTCAAGGTCGCTATGAATATAGTCATATTCAGCCTGCGACAGGACACCGGCTTTCAGCTTTTGTTCCGGTGAAGCATAGGTGCGTAACCAGAAGAACAGCCATATCAGGCCTATTGCTCCTACAAAAAGGAATGCCACTTCCCATCCCCAGTGCATCGCGATCCATGGAACGAAAAGAGGAGTAAGGATGGCTCCGACGTTTGTTCCCGAGTTATAGATTCCTGTAGCAAGTGCTCTTTCCTTTTTTGGGAACCATTCCGCCATTGTCTTGTTTGCCGCGGGGAAGTTTCCTGCTTCGGTGAAGCCCAGGGCTGCCCTCCAGACACCAAAGGTAAATGCATTGTGAGCAACGGCATGGCCCATTGCAGCAACGCTCCATCCCAAAAGTGCCAGGGCATATCCTTTCTTGGTTCCGATCCAGTCAATGAATCTTCCCGCGAGGGTCATACCTATGGCATAGGCGATCTGGAAAGCCATTACCACCCATGAGTAGTATAATTCCTGGTTAGCCTTGTCGGCTCCGAATACACCCTCTTCAGCGAGGATGGGTTTTAAAAGTCCGAGTACGTTCCTGTCGAAATAGTTTACTGTTGTTGCGAAAAAGACCAGGCCACATATGGTCCACCTGTACTTTCCGATTGTCTCATTGATAGAAGCTGCTGACATAAGATCATAGATTAGGTATGCTTAGACATTATAGGTTGTTGATGCTGTTGTTCCTCCGCGGCCGGTCCAGTTTGTATGGAAGAATTCACCCCTGGGCTTGTCGATGCGTTCATAGGTATGGGCTCCGAAGTAATCCCTCTGGGCCTGAAGAAGGTTGGCGGGAAGCTTCTCGCACCTGTATCCGTCAAAATAGCAGAGGGCTGATGTCATCGCGGGTATGGGTATCCCGTTGACAAGGCCCACGGAGACAACATTTCTCCATCCTGCCTGGGCTCTTTCAACCTTTGTCCTGAAGAAGGGATCCAGCAGAAGGTTCGGAATATCCGGGTTATTATCAAATGCTTCCTTGATCTTTCCAAGGAAGGCTGACCTGATAATACATCCGCCCCTCCACATCAGTGCAATTCCCCCGTAGTTAAGCTTCCATCCGAACTCTTCGGCGGCAGCTCTCATAAGCTGATAACCCTGGGCATAGGAAACAATTTTCGAAGCATACACGGCTTCCTTCAGATCATTTATAAATGCTTTTTTATCGCCATTGAAAGTTGTGCCCGGTCCTGACAATATTTTTGAAGCTGCAACCCTTTCATTCTTGAGGGCGGAAAGGCATCTTGAAAATACAGCTTCACCGATCAGGGTGAGGGGAATGCCCACGTCGAGAGCAGTTACCGCGGTCCATTTTCCCGTGCCTTTCTGACCCGCGGTGTCGAGTATCTTATCGACAAGGGGTTCACCGTCCTCGTCCTTAAAGGCAAGAATATCCCTGGTGATTTCGATAAGATAACTGTCGAGTTCTCCTTCGTTCCATTTCCGGAACACGTGGTGCATCTCATCGGCGCTCATATGCAGAAGATCCCTCATTATATGGTATGCTTCGCAGATAAGCTGCATATCGCCGTACTCTATGCCGTTATGAACCATTTTTACAAAATGGCCTGCGCCATTTTCACCAACCCAGTCGCAGCAGGGTGTTCCGTCGTCTACTTTCGCTGCAATAGCCTGGAATATCGGCTTGACTTCAGGCCATGCGGCAGGTGAACCACCAGGCATTATGGATGGCCCGAGAAGTGCTCCTTCTTCTCCGCCGGAAACTCCTGTGCCGATATATAAAAGTCCCTTGCTTTCCACCAGGGCTGTTCGCCTGTCCGTATCCGGGAAATGAGTGTTGCCTCCGTCAATGATAATATCACCTTTTTCGAGGTGGGGGATAAGAGTGTTGATCATGTCGTCAACCGGGGCTCCCGCCTTTACCATTATCATTATTTTTCTGGGTCTTTTAAGGGATTTTACAAGTTCTTCAATAGAGTGGGCTCCAATAATTTTCAAGCCCTTTGCACGCCCGGCAAGGAAGTCATCAACTCTTTTAAGCGTGCGGTTGTAAACCGTGACCTGAAAGCCCTTGCTCTCCATGTTGAGAACAAGGTTCTCGCCCATCACTGCCAATCCGATCAGTCCGATATCCGATTTTGTGTTCATAGTTATTTGTTTATCAGTTAATAATTGCTTTGTTCATTTTTGTGCGGTATTCATTCATAAGCTTCATACCAATATGCTTCCCGGCTTATGATCAGTCCGGTCATACCGTCTCCCGTAATACTCTCTTACAACCTCATCCATAACCCTGCTTGTTCTGGCGGCAGTTTCACCTGTGCTGACAACATCTCCTCCTTGTGAAAGAGCCTTTACTATCTGTTCAATCAGGTAAAACTGTATATTTTCCGGCCGTTCATTTGCAAATTCCTTCGTTCCGGAGGAATTGACAACTACGATCGGAGCGTAGGTAAAAGTAGAGGTTTTTATGATTCCTTTGTCACCTGCTATTTCAAAATAATCCCTGTTGGCTTCGCGGGAAGATGCAAAACTCCATATTCCCGTTGCTGTTATGTTGTTGGCGAACAGGAATGAGGCTGCTACAAAATCCTCAGCATCATACATCCCGGCCTGGTTAACTGCCAGGGATGAAACTTTTTTCACCGGTCCGAAGATATAGTCGAGAAAATCGAGTTGATGCGATCCCAGGTCAAAGAAATGACCTGCTCCCGATATTTCCGGGATCACACGCCAGGGCAGATCTCCTGATTTTTCTGCTTCGGAAGGATAATTGTATATCTGGAAGTTTGCAAACAGCGGTCGTCCGATCTCGCCGGCTTCTATGAGATTCTTTATAAGCAGAAATCCCGGAAGCGTCCTCCTGTAATAGGCAACATAAACCGGAAGCCCTGCTTTTTCAGCAGCTTCATTTATCATTACGCACTCCCTGTAATTTGCAGCCATGGGTTTCTCTATATACACCGGTTTTCCGGCCCTGAGAGTTCTTATGGCATATTCGGCATGGCTGCCGGGGGGAGTTGCAATGTAAACTGCATTTACCTCATTGTCGTTGATCAGCTCATCGGCGTCGGAATAATACCTTGGTACATTATGCCGTCGGGCGTAATCCTCGGCCAGGTCCTTGTTACGGCGCATCACCGCGACAAGTCTTGATCCTGTTACCTTGTTGAATGCCGGACCGCTCTTTTGTTCGGTTACATTGCCGCAGCCAATTATTCCCCAGTTAATCATCTGAGCTTGTCTTTAGAAGCCCAGAGTCCCACTGCCGGGTTTGAGATGTAATAAATTTCCTCTCCGTCGGGCATCCTGTTCACTCCTTCGGTCAGTACAGCCGGATCATATTTCTTCAGCATTTCATCGAGCACGGCATATTTGAAATTGACCGATTCAATTTCCTGTTTGCTAAGATGCCCCGGACAGTAGGTAATTGAGAACCTTCCCTCCGAACTGCCGTGAATGAGGTGCGCTGCCGCGCTGAGATTATCCATAAGTTCGGGATTCTCATCCAGCGCTTTAAGTGTCGCGGGAGTACCCCTGTATCCATACTTTCTGATCAGCCTGTCAATTTCCTTGTCTTCGCCGAACTCCCTGAGTCCGGGTGCCAGTATTACAAGTTCTCCATCGTCGGCCATTGCCATCCTTGTACGGTAGATGCTTTTATTTCCAAGCCATGTGCTTTTAAACTCCGAGGGATCAAGGTAGACGACTGCTTTATCAATAGGCTTGTCGAGTACTATGAAATTGACCTTTATCGACAGGTCTGATGCAAGTTTGAATACTTCGTAGTCATCGCCGATATAAAGTCCGCGAATAACCAGTTCTCCCTTGTCATCACGGCCTATAACGGTCTGGATATAGACTACTGGGAGGTCCTTTATAAAGTTGTCGGATGCGTAGTTCAGCAGCTTTCTTACCGGAGTGTCGGCTTTGCCCATCATTCTCTCCATACCGTAAACAGCTCCGACGAAGTGGCTCTTGTTTATGCCTTCCGGACCACCGGTTCCGACAAACAGGTTTTTGTTGTAGTTGGCCATGCCGACCACTTCGTGGGGTACTACCTGTCCGATGGAAAGGATGAGGTCATGGTTTCCGTCAACCAGGAGCTTGTTTAGCTGGGCAGGCCAGGAATAGGACAGCTTTCCCTCAGTTATTTCAGAAATGAAATCGCCGGGAACGGTGCCAACCGTAACGACATCGTTTCTCCAGTCGTGTATCCTGAATAATTCTGCCGGAACACCTTTGAACATTTCAGCTATTTCCGCGTCTGTCATCGGGGAATGTGTTCCCAATGCCGGAAGTATATCGCTAAGGTTCTCCCTGTTGTATTTATATATAAGTGTGGTAATATCGCCTGCCCGCGAATGGAACCTCGTGAAATCGGGAGGCAGAACCAGTACTTTCTTTTTCTGCCCAAGCTTCACAAGAGCGGAATAAACTCCATACTCCAGTTCATTGGGGCCAATTACAGTGTTTTCCGATCCGGATTGGTAGTAAATCATTTCTTTGTCAATTAGGTGGTTTCAAAATAACATATTTTGGTTTGCTAACGGTACGAGGTATCTTCCCGATGACCCTGTGCCCCGCGCCCTGAGCCCCGCGCCCTGTGCCCTGTGCCCCGCGCCCCGCGCCCCGCGCCCTGTGCCCCGCGCCCTTACACTCCGCTGTAAGCGCTGAATCCCCCGTCGACCGGGATAACGACTCCCGTAACGAATTTCGAAAGGTCAGAAACCAGGTAGAGCATTGTACCGGTCAGTTCCTCTGGTGTACCGAAACGATCCATCGGGGTGCTGCCAAGGATTTTCCTTGTTCTGGCTGTCGGTTCACCCGTTTTTTCATCCATCAGCAGGAACCTGTTCTGATTTGTGAGCAGGAAACCCGGG
>JAAYQC010000060.1 GCA_012519515.1 Bacteroidales bacterium
AACAATAGTTTTATCGGGACTGGCGCTGCTTCCGTTCACGGGCAGTTTCCTATCGGCAATTAACAGTCCGGAAGAAGCCTCCGCGGCAATGGAGATAAGTTCCCGGCCGCTTTATATAATTCTTTCAGCAGTCGTAAACGGGATTACCCTGCCCCTACTGCCAATATTTGCCAGTATACTCTATTTCAACGCGAGAGCCAGGGAAACTGTGCAGATGATTTGACACCATCTCTCCCTTTACATGACCATAATTAACATACCTTAACCGAATTTTATCGGAAACTCTGAATTTATTTGCTATTTTTAGTAGCTCGTTTTTTTCGGACTACGGGCACCTGATTTTAGAATAACCATCAAATCTAACTGATAATCAAGGATGAAAAGATTTATTAACGACGACTTCCTGCTGGAAAACAAGACGGCACGCAGGCTTTATCATGAATTTTCCGGGAATCAGCCCATAATTGATTTCCACTGCCACCTGTCACCATCTATGATCGCGGACGACATTTGTTTCGACAATATCGGTCAGGCCTGGCTCGACGGCGATCACTACAAGTGGAGGGCAATGAGGACGAACGGGATAAACGAGAAATACTGTACTGGTGATGCCACAGCGAAAGAAAAATTTCTAAAATGGGCTGAAACCATGCCTGCAGCAATCGGAAATCCGCTTTACCACTGGGCCCAGCTTGAGCTGGCCAGGTATTTCGACATTTACGACCTGCTTTCCCCGTCAAATGCTTCGGATATATACGAAAAGGCATCATCGATGCTCAGGACAAGGGAATTCAGTATAAGGTCGCTTCTCAGGAAAATGAAGGTGGAATTGGTTTGCACCACCGATGACCCGACCGACACTCTCGAGTTTCACACCCGGATGAAAGACTGTAAGGACCTGCGGATGCTTCCTGCCCTGCGCCCAGACAATGTCATCAAAACCGATGATCCGGAAAAATTCAGGGAATACATACTAAGGCTCGGAAAAGCGGCTGATAAGGAAATATCCGGTTTTGAGACTTTGGTCGAGGCTCTCGACGACAGGCATGCCTTTTTCCACAGTATGGGCTGCCGGCTTTCAGACCACGGCTCCGACAGATTCTACTTTTCTTCCTGCAGCCCCGAAGAAGCTGACAAAATATTCCGTGCCCTCCTGAATGGCAAACAGCTGACAGCAGATGAAACAGAAAAATACAGAACTGCCATATTGCTCGAACTATGCAGGATGAATCACAAAAGAGGATGGACACAGCAATTCCATGTAGGCGCACAGAGAAACAACAACTCAAGGATGTTCAGGAAGATGGGCCCCGATACCGGATGGGATTCCATTGGAGTTCCCCAGGATGCCTTCAGAATGTCGAGATTCCTTGATGCGCTCGATGATACCGACCAGCTGGCAAAAACGATACTCTACAATCTGAATCCTGCCGATAATGAAATGATGTTAACCATGGCGGGCAATTTCAACGACGGCTCCAGGGCGGTAAAGGTTCAGTACGGTGCAGCATGGTGGTTCCTCGATCAGAAAACCGGAATGGAAAAGCATTTCAGGGATCTTTCTTCCTTCGGACTGCTGAGGAGATTCGTGGGAATGGTGACTGACTCCAGAAGCTTCCTCTCCTTCCCCCGCCATGAATACTTCAGAAGAATACTGTGCAATTTCATAGGCTGTGAGATTGAAAAAGGAATCATACCTGGTGAGGATGAACTCATAAAACCTCTGATCGAAGGCGTATCATATAAAAACGCGAAAGAATATTTTGGATTCTAACTAAAACCTATAACGGCAGAAAGGTATTTCCCTGATCATCCGGGAATGCCGGCCTGTCAATAAACCTAACAAAAATGAATGAATTAAATCTTAAAGGCAAAACAGCAGTTATCACAGGCGGTGCAGGTCTGATATGCTCGGAAATGGCAAGATCGCTCGCTTTTCAGGGTGTAAAAACCGTTATTGTTGATCTTAACGAGGAGGCAGCAGTGAAAGTTGCCCGTGAAATTGAAAAGGAATTCGGTACACCATCACTCGGACTTTCTGCCAGCGTGCTTGACAGGGACTCGCTCCTGGCATCGAAGAAAATCATAAATGAGAAATTCGGCCCGATAGAGATTCTTATCAACGGCGCAGGCGGAAACTCCCCTGCTGCAACCACAAAAGTGGAAAGAATGGATGGAAACGAGGATCCCGAAGATACCTTTTTCGGACTCAAGCTTGAAGGCTTCGACAAGGTATTCGACCTGAACTTCAAGGGCACTCTTATCCCGACTATGGTTTACGCAACCGACATGGTAAAGAACAAAAACGGAGTTATTTTGAACATTTCATCCATGAACTCCTACAGGCCTCTTACCAAGATTGCCGCGTATTCGGCCGCAAAATCTTCTGTTAATAATTTCACACAATGGCTCGCGGTTCATTTCTCAAAGATCGGGGTCAGGGTAAAT
>JAAYQC010000061.1 GCA_012519515.1 Bacteroidales bacterium
AACTCTTGAACGAACCCGTTTCGTAACCGTATTTATCCCTGAGGTAATCGGATACAGTCTGCAGATCTTCTTCTGTAACGCGTGAAATTGTCTGCTGGTCCGACACTCCATTCTGTGAAGCCCTCCAACGGATAACCTGCTGTGGAGTTTTTTCAAATTCAAGGTTGCCGAAGAAGAAGAGTTTGTTCTTCACGATCGGGCCTCCCACGGTAAAACCATAGATTGAATTTGATTCCTTTGCACGATCTCCGAAATCATGATCGCCTATCTTGTTACCCCTCATATTCTGGTTGGTGTAATAGGTATAGGCAGTGGCCTTGAAGGTATTTGTTCCCGATTTGGTGATGGCATTGATACCTCCTCCGATGAAGTTGGTCTGTCGCACGTCGAAGGGAGCGATAACAACCTGGACTTCCTCGATGGCGTCGAGAGATATCGGGTTTCCGCCACCGGGAAGGTTGGAGCTCAGTCCGAAGTTATTGTTGAAGTTGGAACCATCGACTGTGAAGTTTGTTGAACGTCCGTCGCCGCCCGAAAAGCTCATCCCGTTTGCATAGGGAGAAATCCTTGAAATGTCGCTGATATTCCTGTTAATGGTCGGCATCATCGTCATCTGATTCCTGGAAATATTGGTTGTAGCGCCAGTTTTCAGCGTGTTGAATTTCGAAGGTGTGGTTCCGACAACAGTCACTACAGTCAGCTCTGTACTCGATTCTTTCATGCTGACGTTCAACCCGAAGGTCTCACCAAGCAGAAGATTTATGTCAGTAAAAGATTCCTTTGAGTAGCCGATAAAGGATATGTCAACCTTGTAGGGACCGCCGGGACGCAATCCCTGGATTGAGAACAATCCCTGGACGTTTGCTGTTGCACCGTATATAGTTCCGGAAGGAACGTGGGTTGCAACGACAGTGGCTCCTGCCAGGGCTTCTCCCTGCGAGTTGGTAATCTTACCGCTCATGGACGACGTTGTTGACCCCTGTCCGAAAACGATCACCGGGATCAGCATGAACAACAGCGCCGAAAGCGTGTGTTTAAAATGTTTCATAATTCAAATTGTATTTGTTATTAATTTCGAATGCAATATTATACTAATGATCTGATTTACCAGTTACAAAATAATTAAGTTTTGATCTTGCACAATTGGGCAATTTACTGCTCTTTGAAAGAAAGGTTTTTAGCGCTGATGTTATGTTATTAACAAGTTATGAGCCGGAATTGTTAATAACCCTGTTTAAATCCGAAAACAAAATTTTCTCCATAATTACAGCCGTTGCCCCACTGTTTTCCTTCACATATCTGCCTGCTGAATCAGCCGCCTTGCTGTAAATCTCCTTATTGCAGGCGAGAGACTTAAAAGCAGCTTCAAATTCCTCATAATTACTGTAGGAACGGGCTCCTCCCAGGTCAATCAGGTCGACTGCTTCACGGAATTTCCCGTAATTTGGTCCGAACAGTACCGGTATACCCCAGCAGGCCGGTTCGAGGACGTTGTGAATTCCTTTTCCGAACCCCCCTCCTACCGCGGCAATGTCCGCGTACCTGTATGCTGACGACAGCATCCCCATGTTGTCGATTATCATTACCCTGGCATCTGCCTTTGCCTCAGTGAATTCCGAGAACCTGACAACATCCTTTCCGATAAGCCTTTCAAGCCTATCAATATTGGATTTATGTATTTCATGCGGGGCAAACACCCATTTCACCTCATCCTTATGATTCAGTATATACCTTGAAATGATTTCCTCATCAGGGGGCCAGCTGCTTCCGGCAAGGAATAGCCTGCTGTTTCCCCTGAAAGTCTCCAGTTCCGGGATATCTCTTGCCTGAGCAGCAATACGGGTCACCCTGTCGAACCTGGTGTCGCCGGCGACAGTCACATTGCTGATCCCCACGCTCTTCAAAAGGTTCCCGGAACGCTGATCCTGAACGAAAAAGTGGCTGAAGTTCAAAAGCATCTTCCTGAAAAAACCGCCGTACCATTTAAAAAAATGCTGACCTGGCCTGAAGATACCCGAAACGAGATAAAGAGGAATATTCCTTTTGCCGACGGCAAAGATATAGTTGTTCCAGAATTCATACTTGACAAATATTACAGCCGAAGGAGCGGCTGCCCTTAAAAACCTTTCAGCATTCCATGGAGTATCGGGCGGAAGGTAGCAGACATAATCGGCTCCCTGGTAATTTTTCCTTATCTCATAGCCTGAGGGCGAAAAGAATGACAGGATGATCCTGCATCCTGGTTCCCTGGTTTTTAACTCCTCGATCAGCGGCCTTCCCTGTTCGAATTCCCCGAGCGAGGCACAGTGCATCCAGATGTTTTTTCTGCCGTCACCGGCATTTTTCCTGAGTCGTTCTTCCCAATCCTTCCAGCCTTTAACCATAAGCCGGACCTTCGGACTGAAAGGATATAAAATCCTCACTGCCAGTGAGTACAAGATAATACCTGTATTATAGAGAAACTTCATATTCCAATTTGAGCCGTCAAAGGTAATAAATCTGAAGCAGAAAATGGTCGTGCAGTCGTGCAGTCGTGCAGTCGTGCAGTCGTGCAGTCGTGCAAGTCGTAAGCGACCGCATGACAATGTATTATGTATTATAGGCGATGTATTATAGGCGATGTATTAAAGATGATGTATTAAAGATGATGTATTATAGGCGATGTATTAAAGATGATGTATTATAGGCAATGTGCCGCATTCGAAGCGACCACAAGACCGCAAGACCGCAAGACTGCAAGACCGCAAGACTAATTCTGCTTTTTTGTAAATTCATGCTATTTTTGTATACATTGATCTTGTTATGGTAAGACTAATTGCCCTCATCATCTCCATTGTACTGCAGATTATTGCCGCCTCGATTGCACTGCGGTTCATGAAACTCACGAAATACAGGCTTTCATGGATACTGCTTTCAACTGCTTTCGTTTTCATGGCAATCCGTAAAATCCTTCAGCTCTTCGAGTTTTTCCAGGGTACTCCTTCCTATACATGGCAGATGATCGACAACTGGCTCGACGTTATCATCTCCTTTATGATAATCACGGGAGTGATCCTGATCAGGGAGCTGTTTTATTCGCTCAAGCGTGCCGACATCGACAGGATGAAGGCGGAAAAGAGGGTAATCAGTGCCATAATAAACACCGAGGAGAATGAGAGAAAACGATTTGCCACGGATCTTCACGACGGTCTGGGTCCGCTTATGTCGACCGTAAAGATGTCGCTTTCGGCTCTCGGCGACAGGATCAAGGATCCGACGGACGCGGTAATCCTCAACAACACAAGCCATCTCATCAACGAAGCCATCAACACCCTGAAGGATATTTCCAACAATCTTAGTCCTCATATACTTTCAAACTTCGGTCTGTCGAGTGCTCTTTCGGCTTTCATTGCCAAGATAAACCAGACCAGGGCTATTGAGATCGTGTTCAAGTCGAACATGGAAAACACCAGGATTGATCCGGAGAAGGAAGTGGTAATGTACAGGGCTGCCTGCGAGCTTATTAATAATTCGATAAGGCATTCGGGCGCATCGAGGATAGAGATTGAGCTCAGCAGGCTCGAAAAATTCATTACCTTGCAGTTCTCCGACAACGGCCGGGGTTTCGACATGACATCTCCCGGCAAAAAGGATAATACCAAAGGTATGGGATTGTCGAACATCGACACCAGGGTAAAGTCGGTCGACGGTGTCTTCATCCTTGAGAGTAATCCGGGAAAAGGCACCAGTGCCCTGATTAAAATGATTGAATAAGCTTATTATGGAGAAGATAAGGATTATTATCACGGATGATCACCAGCTTTTCCGCAACGGACTGAAGATTCTTCTGAATGCTTTCCCCGAATTTGAAGTTACGGGAGAGGCTTCAAACGGCGAGGAGTTCCTCAGGGTCTTGAAGGAAAGCCCTGCCGATGTTGCCCTTATGGACATCAACATGCCTGAGATGGACGGGATAGAGGCCACAAGGAAGGGACTGAAGCTTTGTCCGGATATCGACATAATAGCCCTTTCGATGTACGGGGAAGAGGAGTACTACTATAAAATGGTTGATGCAGGGGCAAAAGGATTCGTGCTTAAGGATTCCGACATCTCTGAAGTAAAGGAGGCGATTCTTACGGTGAGAAAAGGAGGCAGTTACTTCTCGCAGGAGCTTCTCTACCATGTAATTCAGAAGATCAAGCACAGGGAAAACGAAAGCAGGTCAGCAAATCTTTCAAGGAGGGAAAAAGAGATTCTACTTAAGATATGTGAAGGACTTTCTAATCAGGAAATAGCTGATGCATTGTTTATTAGCAAACGCACTGTCGACAAGCACAGGGCCAACCTGCTGGGCAAAACCAACTCAAAGAACACCGCCAGCCTGATTCTTTTCGCGATCAGGAATAAACTAATCGAGATATAATCCCGTTCTCTAATAAATTAAAAAGAGAACTTAATGAGTGAGTCGTCATCTCTCGGCAGGAAAGGGGAAGACCTTGCCGTGTCGTTTCTTAGCGATAAAGGCTACCGGATAAGGAACCGAAACTGGAAAGCCGGGAGGCTTGAGGTGGATATTATTGCCGAGACCGGTGAATTCATTGTTTTCGTCGAGGTAAAGACACGTTCGGAGGATTTCCTTCAATCGCCGCAGGATTCTGTGACCAGGGATAAACAGAGGTCGCTTGTACTGGCAGCGGATTCTTATATAAGATGGTTCGACATTTCAAAGCAGGTGCGATTTGATGTAATTACAGTCATTGCCAGAGGTCAGACGCTCACGATAGAAAAACACATAGAGGATGCGTTTTATCCAACGCTGAGGTAGGCATGAAGCATGGTTTCGGAATTATAGGAGCAGGTTTGATAGCTGAGGTCCACGCGAGGGCCATTGATACCATAATGGATGCGGAACTGGTTGGAGTCTTCGATCATAATCCGGGCAAAACGGTTGCATTTGCCAAGAAATACAAATGCAATGCCTTTGAATCGCTTGAAGAACTCTGCAACGACGATCGCATCGACATGGTTTGTATCTGCACGCCCTCAGGCAAACACCTCGAACCCGCTCTTGCCGCGATCACCGCCGGTAAACACTGCATCATCGAAAAGCCCCTGGAAACAACCATTGAGCGCTGCGACAGGATCATTGAAGCCGGAATAAAGCATAATGTCCTTGTCTCCGGTATTTTCCCGATGAGGTTCAGCAAGGTCAATATAGAACTGAAGAATGCCATCGACCAGGGGCGCTTCGGGAAACTTGTAATGGGCGATGCTTATGTAAAATGGTTCCGAACACAGGAATACTACAAAGAAGTCAGGTGGAGATCCGACCTTGCCGCCAGCGGGGGTGGTGCAGTCATGAACCAGGCCATTCACTCAATCGATCTGCTCAGGTGGTTTATGGGAAAAGTGACGGCAGTTAGTGCTTTCACCGGGCTTATCGGACATAAGGGAATTGAAGTTGAGGATGTTGCATCGGCCACCCTTAGATTCGAGAACGGTGCTGTCGGCGTCATAGAAGCCTCAACAGCTGTCAACCCGGGATTCTTCAGAAGAATTGAGATACTGGGGACAAAGGGTTCGGTAATCATAGAAGAAGAAAGGCTTCTGACCTGGACATTTGACAATGAGACCGAAGAGGATGATATCATAAGAAAAAAATACTCCGGGAAAAATGTCACCGGAGGAGGTGTTTCCGATCCGAAGGCTATAAGTGATCTCGGGCATCTGCGCCAGCTCCTTAACATAGTAAAGGCAGTTGACAAGGGCCGTCCGCCAGCTGTCGATGCACCCGAAGCCAAAAAGGCCGTGGAACTGGTGCTTGCCATCTACGCGAGCGCTAAGAACAAAAGGATAGTTTATCTCTGATCCGCTTTACAGGAAGCCATCCCGCGTTGTCATAAGGTTACATCCACGTATGTCGGTATTGTCTATCCTTCCGGATATCCCGAACGATCAGTCTTCATACAGTCTTCCGTAATCGCCTGTGGCCAGGAACGAACAGGACCAGTAGTTGGCCAGGTCGATAATGTTCAGTCCTCCTGTCCTTCCCTCTTCATCTCCCGTATCCCGCGGATCATGAATGTCCCTCACCAGTATTTTCATCCACGGCGGACATCTGAAGAACCCGCCCCCGCATGAATAAGCCTGGCTGAGAAGTTCGGTCATGCCGTACTCCGAATGAATGACGGGCACATTCAGCCCGGCTGTAAGTATGCCGTGCAGTTCATCCCTGGTGATCTCCTTCCTGCGCCCCTTCATTCCTCCTGTTTCCATCACGATTGTACCGGAAAGGTCGGGCGACAGTTCAGCGGCCAGGTCGAGCAGAGCAAAACTGACACCTATCAGGAATCGCTTCCGTCCGTCGGTCCGCTTCTTTTCAAGCATTGCCACCAGTTCATCCATTCTCCCTTCATAAAAACCACTTTCGGCGCAGCCGCTTTCCCTGATAAGTCCGTCCATCATGGTAACCAGCGACGAGTTGGGGCGTTCCCTGTATGAAGGCAGCAGGGCGGCGATAACATAATCCGACGGCTCCCCGTAAAAATGTCTGAAACAATTCAGATAGCTAAGCTGATAGAGTTCCGGGTCATGCACATAATGACGGCTCGCTTCGGAGTCGGTTGTACGGCTGCTTTCGAAGATCACCCCTGCTTTAGCATTGCCGCTGATAACCCGGTGGCTTCTGAAGAACTCAACGGGAAGAAAGGGAATCTCCCTTATATCGGTAACACCGGCAGGATTGATCCCGAGGGCTGAAACGAAAGCTGAGTAAACCGGGTTTGCCGAGACCTGGTACCTGAATATTTCAAGAGCCGCGGATGAAAATGACCCGGGACCGTTTATTTCAAATATGCTTTCAGGAAGCTTCCCTGTCATTTCTCCGGAAAGGTAAGCGTTCCGTCAGACTGATATTGCCACTCGAATGTACATTCGGCAAAAGGCTTCGGATCGCCGGGTTCTGTTCTGGTCGAAATGATCCTGATCTTCGCGTAGTGATCATTGCCTGATGTCCTGCTGCCGGCCCTGTAAATCCATACCTGGTTTTCCTCAAGTGGACTTGCCAGTCCCTGCCACTCGTTTTCTGCTATGGTCGGAGCAGTCAGGTTATTGAAAGCTGCACTGGCCGATGAAGCGTCATCGTATTTCCCGAAGAGCCGGAATGAATCTCTCTCGTTCTCGGTCATGAACAAGAGGTTTGTTCCATCGCTGTCGACCGTGACATCGGGCCTGGGCATATCTCTTGTTGTCACCTTTCTGGCTTCTGAAAAAAGGAAACCATAAACATAATAGGTTCCACTGCCGAAGGAGGTTTTATTATCTATGGTCACCGTTCCGCGGGTGGCGGGCGTTTCATCCTTTTTGCAGGATCCCGCGGGGAGAAACGCCGCTATCAGCACCGTTATCAGGATTTTCTTCATATCGTGTTATTCTCCGCGGATAGCAGTGATGCCCGGAAGTTTTTTACCTTCCATGTACTCGAGCATCGCGCCGCCGCCTGTTGAAACGTAGCTTACCTTATCGGCAAGTCCGTTCTTGTTAATCGCTGCAACAGAGTCACCGCCGCCTATAAGGCTGAATGCGCCCTTCTGTGTTGCCGCTGCAATTGCCTTTGCTATTGCCGTGGTTCCCTTCGAGAATTTTTCCATTTCAAAAACACCCATGGGGCCGTTCCAGAGAATGGTCTTTGAGTTCTCGATCACTTCCGAAAATTGCTTTATTGTCTTTTCGGCGATGTCGAGGCCAAGCCACCCGTCGTCGACTTCATCAACGGCTGTGACCCGGGTTTCAGCATCATTGTCGAACTTGTTCCCGTTAAGGCTGTCGACGGGGAGATACAGTTTAACGTTTTTCTCCTCTGCCTTTTTGAGTATCTCCAGTGCAAGTCCGAGCTTGTCCTCTTCGCAAAGGGAGTTTCCAATCCTGCCGCCCCTGGCCTTGATAAAGGTATAGGTCATTCCTCCGCCGATTATCAGGTTGTCTACCTTGTTGAGCAGATTCTCGATAAGCATTATTTTATCGGAGACCTTTGCACCTCCCATTATAGCTGTAAACGGCCGCTGTGAGTTGTTAAGGACCTTGTCCATTGCCTCAAGCTCGCTGTTGATAAGGAAGCCGAACATGATCTTGTCTTTTGGGAAAAAGTCTGCTATCACCGCGGTAGTTCCGTGGGCCCTGTGAGCTGTTCCGAAAGCATCGTTCACATATACATCGGCATAGCCGGCCAGTCTTTTTGCAAATTCCTTTTGTTTGACTTTCAGTTCAGCCTTGGCAGCTTTCTTTTCCTCGTCGGTGGCTGTTTCGGGCAGAACAGGTTTCCCCTCTTCCTCGGGATAAAACCTGACGTTTTCAAGAAGCAGGACCTCACCCGGCTTGAGAGCTGTAGCCATGGTTGCGGCTGATTCACCTGCACAGTCGTCGGCGAAAAGGACTTTCTTTCCGAGATGCTTTTCAAGAACCGGTAATACGGGCTTAAGGGAATATTTGGGCATAACACCCTGCGGACGGCCAAGATGCGACATCAGTATTGCCGAACCCCCGTCGCCTGTTATTTTCCTGATCGTGGGAAGAGCTCCCCTGATACGGGTGTCGTCGGTAACTGCGAGAGTTGCTTTGTCGAGAGGCACATTGAAATCCACTCTTACGATGGCTTTTATTCCCTTGAAATCGAAATCCTGAATCATTTTCATAGATATACTGTTTTTAATTAATTGACTTTTTGCACTGCAAACCTACATTTTTTTTGGGAATTAGCATTCAGGGACTGCTGGGTTATTGATGTTTTCTGTTCCGGAAAGTTTAACTAATTTTGGAGGGGAAATATGGCAAATATCAGGTTAAAGGGAAATCCCAAAAACATATCGGAATGAAATTTTCGGAGATTCCGGGGCAGAGAGAGACTATAGGAAGGCTGATAAGCACGGTAAAGTCGGAAAGAGTTAGTCACGCGCAGTTGTTTACAGGTCCGGAAGGCTGCGGAAGCCTTGCTCTTGCCCTTGCCTATGCTCAGTATGTAAGCTGTGAGAACAGGTCGGACGTTGATTCGTGCGGAACATGCAAATCGTGCCTTAAGTATGAAAGGATGATCCATCCTGATCTGCATTTTGTTTTTCCGGTATTCAGGAAGGGCAAGGACACAGATCCGGTAAGCGACAAATTTATTGACAAGTGGAGGGAATTTGCTGGAGCTTCGCCATATTTCAGTCTTACCCGCTGGCTCGATTTCATTGAGGCCGGTAATGCCCAGGGGCTGATATTCACATCGGAGGCATCGGAAATACTTCGGAAGCTTACCCTCAAATCATACGAGTCGGATTTCAAGGTGATGATAATATGGCTTCCCGAAAAGATGCATCAGGTTACAGCCAACAAGCTTCTGAAACTGATTGAGGAGCCTCCCGAAAAGACCTTGTTCCTGTTGGTGTCGGATGAGCCGGACAAGATCATACCGACCATCATATCGAGGTGCCAGCTGGTAAAGATTCCGTCTTTCAGCGCATCCGATCTCTCATCCTATCTTATCGAGAAGTTCAGGATCCACAAGGGCCGGGCCGACGATATAGCCAGGGTGTCGAACGGAAACATTATCAAAGCCGCCGAGCTGTCGGAGAATGAGGAGTCGTCATTCGAGGATCTGGAACGTTTCAAATCGCTTATGAGATTTTTATGGAAGAAGGATGTTCTGTCTCTTATTAACTGGTCGGAAGAGCTTGCAGCTATCGGAAGGGAACCCCAGAAGAGATTCCTTTTATTCTCCCTTCACTTGTTCAGGGAAAACTTTATGATGAACCTGGGACAGGAAAAGAACGGGCTGGTTTACCTTACAGGCGAAGAAGAGGCTTTTTCGGTTAATTTCCATCCTTTCGTGAATGAAAACAACATCAATGCTTTCGTTGAGGAATTCAGTCTGGCCCATTCCCATATAGAAGCCAACGGGAATGCAAAAATCGTTTTTCTCGATCTCGCCCTCAGTCTGATAGGATTGTTAAGGAGCTGAAACGGAAGAGTCTTTTTTGAAATTGATGCGATTATTAACTATTTTTGCGGGATTAATCTGAGAAGGAGACTGATATGCAGGAGAACGAAGAACTGGCAACTGCTCATACCGATGAGTCAAAGGTGCCTGTTACCACGTATAAACCAGGATTAAACAAGCTTGACGCATTCAACTGGCTGAAAGATATTGCCTTTATACCGTCGGAAAATGATATAGTGGAGATACGCTTCAAGAATACCAGGAAAGGATTTTACAGGAATGTAAATGCCCTTCGCCTGGAGATTGGGGATATTGTTGCCGTTGAAGCCTCTCCCGGACATGATATCGGCAGGGTTTCGATGGTCGGTCCGATCCTTAATGAACGTCTGAAGAAGGTTAGAATACAACACTCTGAGGACATGAAGAAGGTCTACAGGAAAGCCAAGCCGGCTGACATCGTCAAATGGGAGGAAGCAAAGAAGCTGGAGACGCCTACCATGCTGAAGTCGAGGCAGATCGCGGAAGAATTGCAGCTCAACATGAAGATAGGCGATGTGGAGTACCAGGGTGACAAGACCAAGGCTATCTTTTACTACATAGCCGACGAGAGGGTGGATTTCCGTCAGCTGATAAAGGTGCTTGCAGAGCAATTCCATGTCAGGATAGAGATGCGCCAGATAGGTGCCAGGCAGGAGGCAGGCAGGATCGGAGGTATAGGATCATGCGGCCGCGAACTGTGCTGCTCTACCCACATCACCAATTTTGCGTCGGTAACCACCACCCATGCAAAATACCAGGAGCTGTCACTGAATCCCCAGAAGCTGGCCGGACAGTGCAGCAAGCTGAAGTGCTGCCTTAACTTTGAATTCGACTGCTATGTCGATGCTCAGCGCTCATTCCCTCCGAAGGATATCCCCTTGTACCTGTCGGACCGGACTGCCCATTACCAGAAGATGGAAGTCTACAAAAACATTTACTGGTACAGTGCCGATCCGGCTTCACCTACAAACCTGACACCTGTTCCGGTAAACAGGGTAAGGGAGATACAGGAACTGAACAGGAAGGGTATAAAACCCGAAAAGCTTATCCCAAACAACGAAGCTTCCGAGCTTATTCCCCGTTCGCACGATCTGTTAAGCGATGACAGTCTGACCCGCTTCGACACTGCCGGGCCGAAAGGACAGAAGCGCAGGCATCCACATAAAAGAAAAAACAGGAAGTTCGATGACAGGAAGAAAAAATAGGATCGTCATCATGTTGACGATAGCCCTGATGACGGCTTCATGCGGAAAAAATGTGGTGTTCACCGATTCGCTTCCGGTGCCGGGCAGGGTATGGACACTCGATAATTCAGCCTCATTCAGCTTCAACGTTGAAGACACAGTCAACAGCAACAATATTTTCCTTGTCCTCAGAACAGGCTCTTCCTATCCTTACAGGAACATCTGGCTCTTCGTGACAACAAGCGCCCCGGGAGGCAGCAGTATAACCGACACATTGTCTTATGACCTTGCCGATGAAAATGGGAACTGGTACGGCAAGGGCTTCGGGGATATTCATGAATTGAAGCTTCCATACCGTCTCAATGTGTTTTTCCCGTATACCGGCAACTACCGGGTGAGCATCAGTCACGCGATGCGCAACGCTGCTCTTAAAGGAGTCTGTGACGTGGGGCTAAGAGTGGAGCGTAACGAAAAATAATATTCTGCCGTGGGAAAAAACAAGCTTGCCCGCTGGGCTGAACTTGCGACTTTCACAAATGTAATCCAGCCAGCGGTGGGAAGCGACAGCAGGAACGATCACAGTATCAAGGGAAACTGGCGAAAGGAAATATTCAAAAACAACAATCCGCTTATTCTTGAGCTTGCCTGCGGCAAGGGCGAATACACGGTCGGTATGGCAATGCTGATACCCGGCTGCAATTTCACGGGTATCGACATTAAGGGAGCAAGGATGTGGCGAGGAGCGCGCACTGCCCATGAGAAACAGCTTAAGAACACGGCATTCCTGAGGACAAGGATAGAATTCATAAACTCCTACTTTGCCGCCGATGAGGTTAATGAGATCTGGATTACCTTCCCCGATCCCCATCCCGGAAAAAGAAATTCCAACAAGAGACTCACTTGTCCCTGGTTCCTGAACACCTATCGTAATTTTCTTATCGACGGGGGAATAATTCACCTGAAGACCGACAATACGGAACTTTACTCCTATACGGAAAAACTGGCAACCGACAACGGGCTTGAGATCCTCGTTTCAACCGGCGATATGCATACTATGGAACCTGAACTGATACCAATGTCGGAAGATATTATTTCCACAATGAATCCTGAGTCGTTAACAGCTGTCAGGACTGCCATCCGTGATTTAAGGACCCATTATGAAACCATGTTCATGGAGAAGGGAATGAAAATCAATTACCTGGCTTTCAGACTTGAACGGGAAAAATTCATCAGGCATGGATGGGAAAAACCGGCATAATACAGATTTCTTCTGCCGGAGGAGAATTGGTCTGAATAATTGCACAAACCCTGAAAAAACACTAAAATTGTGGCTTATTTATAATTGATTTAAATAAAAACTAAACACCCTATATTTGTATAAAATATTATTATCCCTTTTTATTTATACCCCCCGGGGAAAGGGATGATTTAAAACAGGAAGCAGATATGTATTCAAAGGAAAAAATTTTAAAAGCGCTTTCCAAAGTAGTTCACCCTGAGAGAGGAAAGGACATTGTTGATCTCGGTTACATAACAGCCATTGAAACCGGGGAAGACGGGATTTCGGTCACCATCACTACCGAAAAGCGGAATGATCCTTTTGCCTCATCGCTTCGGAGCACTGCTGTCAGGGCCATCAAGGAGGAACTGGGCGCCGATGCTGTTATCAGGGAAATAAAGATTGAATCGAGAGTAAATGAGCCGGTTCAGAAACCGAAGGAAAGAGAGATTCTCCCGGGAGTAAAGAATATCATAGCAGTCTCTTCGGGAAAAGGCGGCGTAGGCAAGACCACCATAGCTGTTAACCTCGCGATAGCTCTTGCCCGTAAAGGCTTTTCAGTCGGGCTTCTCGATGCTGACGTTTTCGGACCTTCCGTGCCCAGAATGTTCGATGCGGAGGATTACAGGCCTGATGTGTACAGGATGAATGACACCGACATGATAGTGCCGCTGACAAAGTATGGAGTGAAGGTGCTTTCGACCGGTTTCTTCGTGAGCCGGACGGATGCAGTGATATGGAGGGGACCGATGGCCTCGGGCTTTCTGAAGCAGCTCATAGCCCAGGGCGACTGGGGTGAGCTCGATTACCTTCTTTTTGACCTGCCTCCCGGAACCAGCGATATTCATCTCACTCTTGTACAGGAAGTTCCGGTTACCGGGGCGATAGTCGTCACCACCCCGCAGGAAGTTGCCCTGGTCGATGCCATGAAAGGCATTGCCATGTTCAAAAACGAGAAAATAGATGTCCCGGTCCTGGGGCTTGTTGAAAATATGTCGTGGTTCACTCCTGCCGAACTTCCGGATAACAAATATTACATCTTCGGCAGGGGAGGCGGAAGGGAGCTGTCGAAGAAGACGGATGTACCGCTTCTTGGTCAGATACCGCTTGTACAGGGCATATGTGAGGGAAGCGACAATGGCAGGCCGGTTGCACTGGAAGACACGATAACGGGCTTAGCCTTCATGGAACTTGCCACGGAAGTGATTGACAAGGTTGACAGGCGAAACAGGGAATTAAAACCCACTACAAGGGTGGAAACAAATAATCAGTAAACAAATCTATTCAACACGATATGAAAGAGAAAACAAGCATCAGGGAAAAGGTAATCGCTGCACTTGACAGGATAAGGCCCTACCTGCAGAATGACGGCGGTGATATCGATCTTATTGACATCACTGATGATATGATCGTACAGGTTAAGCTGACAGGAGCATGCCATGGATGCCCCTATGCAATGCAGACGCTGAAGGCAGGCGTTGAACGGGCTGTCATACAGGAGGTTCCCGAGATCAAAAGCGTGGTTTAGATCTAAGAGTAAGCACTGCCTCAATTTTGCTTACCTTTGAGATACTATACGGCACTTTGACAAGTTATAGTATTAAATAACGATTATTGCATTCCGGGAGAATATCATATAAATATCTGATAGTTCTGGGACTCCTTTTGTTCCATTCCGGTTGTTCCGTTGAAAAAAATACGGCAACGACAAGGTTTTATCATGGTTTTACAGCAAAGTACAACATATACTTCAACGCTTACGAAAGTTTCAGGAAAGGGGTTCAGAAGATAAGCAACACTTACACGGATGATTTCTCGGAACTCCTCAGGGTTTTCGAGAACAGTGACCGGTCGACCGCATCGCTCGTTTCGTCCGATATGGATATTGCCATCCAGAAAGCCTCCAAGCTGATTTCGCTTAAGTCGATCACTGCCCGGCCGGAGATTGACTCCCGCAAGGATCTGACCGAAAATGAAAAGGCCCTGCTCGAAATGAAGGAATTCAACGAATGGGTCGACGACAGCTACTTTCTCATAGGCAAAGCAAGGTTTTACAAGCATGAATTCAGTGAAGCCGAATCGGTTTTCAACCATTGCATCACTGAGGCCAACGATCCCCTTATCAGGATCGAATCAGCCATCTGGCTTGCCAGGATCAACTGTGAAAGAGACGACTACAGCGAAGCAGCCCGGCTTCTGAGGGAGACCGTTCCGGAACCCGGATCGCCCAAAGCACTAATGGCTTTTTATCAGATGACCCTGGCCGACATGTTCATCAGGCAGAAGAGATACGGGGAGGCAATAGAACCTCTCAACGATGCACTCGGATTAACATCGGGCAAAAGGTCAAAATACCGTCTGACCTACCTGCTTGCACAGCTTTACGAACGGACAGGTGATTCACAGGGAGCCATTTCAAATTACAGGAAGGTGGTAAAAATGAATCCCCCCTATGAAGTTGAATTCAATGCCCGGATAAACATTGCCGGTGTCTTTGATGTGAACTCCGGCGATCCTGCAGAAATACTGAAGGAGCTTGAAAAAATGCTTAAGGATTCAAAAAACTATGAATTCCGCGACCAGATCTACTTTGCCATCGGGAACCTGATGAAAAAGGAAGGCAGGGAGGAGGAAGCCCTTGAGTATTACAGGAAGTCGGCGGCGGCAGTCTCAGGAAACCGGAACCAGAAGAGCAGGTCATACCTGGCGCTTGCCGAACACTGGTATGCCATCCCTGACTACATCAGGGCGGGAATATACTACGACAGCACCGTGTATTTCCTTGAAGAAAGCTATCCCGATTACAAAAGCCTGCAGACCAAGTCGCAGAACCTGAATGCACTTGTCACCCATCTGAAGGTTATCCAGACTGAGGACAGTCTGCAAAAAGTAGCATCGATGAGCGAAAGTGAAAGGACAGCACTCATTGCAGGAATCATCGCGGAAATCACGAAAGCCGAAAACGAAGGAAGGACATCGGAATACTCCGACAGGGCTGCAATCGGTCAGTATTACGAGAATGCCAGAAGGTTTCAGGACAATATTGAACAGGAGGGCAAATGGTACTTCTACAACCAGACGGCCCTTAGCTTCGGTCGCTCCGAGTTCCGCAGAAGATGGGGCGACAGAAAGCTGGAGGATAACTGGAGAAGGTCGAACAAGGCCAGAGTTACAACTCATCAGGTTGCAGGACTTGCCGAAGAGGACGGGAGGGCACAATCCGACACAGCCGGGGCAGTGGTGGATTACAAGAAACCGGAATTCTACCTGAGGAATCTCCCCCTGAATGATTCCCTGTTAAGAATATCGGATGAAAAGATTGCATCGGCGCTTTTCAATGCAGGAAGAGTTTTTGAAGAAAGAATTGCCGACAGGCAAAAGGCGGCAGAATCGTATGAATCGCTGCTCACGCGGTATCCTTCCAACGCCCTGGTACCGGAAGTTCTTTACAGCCTTTATAATCTTTACAGGGACAACAATGCTGCCAGGGCGGAAGTTGCGCGTCAGAGGCTTCTCGAAAAATACCCCGAAAGCGAATTTGCCAGGATATTGTCGGATCCCGATTACTTCAACAAGAAGATGGCTCAGATAAGGAAATCTGAAGAGCTTTACCAGAAGGCCTTTGATCTTTACAAGGCCGAAGATTTCACTTCTTCCATATCACTTTGCGACAGCGCCCTGGCAGAGAATCCCTCGGGCAGCCTTTCTCCCAAATTCATGCTGCTGCGAGCCTATTCCATAGCCAGGATAAGCGATGAAAGAACTTTCAAAGACGAACTAAACCGTCTGATAAAAACCTGGCCGGAAACGGAGGAGGCAAAGAGGGCAACGGAACTTTCGGCCCACCTCAACCAAAAGATGCCCGAGCTGAAGATAGAAGAGGACAAGGCGATTGCTTCCGAAATCTTTGTTGCCGACACAACAGCTCCATACTCCTTCATGGTGATCATTATGGACCGCGGCTTCAATATAAACCAGGCTTCATTCGACGTTATAAGCCACAACATCGACAATTATACCGACAGGAATTACAAGACCGAAGGCCTTCTTGTCAATAACAGTTATATCCGTATTACCGTTTCGGGCTTTTCCGACAACCGGGCAGCTTGGGAATATTTTAATTCCTTCGATCCCGGAAACATAATCAGAAACAGCTCAGGCGCCCGTATTATGACCTTCCTTATCAACGAAGCAAACCGCAGAGCACTTGAGGAGGATAAAAATCCTGAACGATATTTTCTTTTCTTTAACGAAAATTACCGGAAAGGACAAAAGATTTAGGTAATTTTACATCCTGAATTAATATCAGTGATGAGAAAGATCAGAATTTTATGGACCGATGACGAAATTGAGGTTCTGAAGGCGCATGTATTGTTTTTAAGAGATAAGGGATATGAGATTGATACCTGCACCAATGGAATCGATACTGTTGACCTTGTCCGCAATAATCCCTACGATCTGATATTTCTTGATGAAAGCATGCCTGGTCTTAGCGGCCTTGAGACTTTAAAGCTTATCAAGCAGATAAAGAATGACCTGCCGGTTGTTATGGTGACCAAGAATGAGGAGGAGGGGATTATGGAAGCGGCTATCGGATCGGAAATGGCCGATTATCTTATCAAGCCAGTAAAGCCGAACCAGCTTCTTCTGGTGGTGAAGAGGATTACCGAACAGCGCAGGCTGATAACCGAAAAGACCACTACAAATTACAGGGAGGAATTCGGCACTATAGGGAACCTGATATCATCAGCACGTACTCACGGCGACTGGGCTGAACTCTACAGGAAGATCACTTTCTGGGAATCGGAACTCGAGAAATCGACTGACCCCGGGATGGCTGGAATACTTAAGATGCAGGAAAATGATGCGAACAATGCATTCGTGAAATACATTACCGCCAATTACCTGTCGTGGCTCGACCCCGAGG
>JAAYQC010000062.1 GCA_012519515.1 Bacteroidales bacterium
CCTGGGCTTGCTTTTTAACAGCCTTAACTGGTGTTTATACTCCAGAATTACTGATTCTTGTCAAATAGTCTTATCTGTTATCTCTTTGGCTACAGAAGGACTGCGTTTTCCCGAACAGGTAATTATTAGGTAAGGAATCCATCACACTTGTATTCAGATCGCGATCAGGTGGGCAATTTTCTGAAAGCAGTATTTCAGATAAAATCCTTAAAGCTTCACTTAGCCGGTTTATTCTCACATTGAAGGCTTCATAGGATGGCAATAAAGGAAACCAAGGAACAGTCTTTCGCGTATTGGTGTATTTGTTTAATCTTTATTCGCTGTTCTACGTTCATTGCATAGAGATAAATTGTCATAACTTCCTGATCAGTAAAATCAGGATTGCTGTTATTACTGAAACACTGGCAGGTGCTTTTTAATCTTGAATCAAATATATCACAGATATACAAACAGATAGAGATTAACTTGAGTTCTTTTGCCTTGGGGATCATGATTAATGACATAAAATGAGATATGTCCCTTAATATATTGGCTGCCAAGGCATTGTTTAAAATAAACTTATTTCATTGACATTCAAATATTTATATGTTAGTAACTTATTCTATTTCAACTCTTAATTCACATAGAAAATTAACGAAATGAAAAACAAAATTTTATTATTTGCCGTAATCGCCCTATTTTTTTTGACAGGAGGAATGGGGTGTGAGAAGGAAGTTAAATCCGAATATGAAATTATTGCAACGGGAACATTGATTTATGACCCTACATTCACTACTGGTTTTTGTAAAGTTAAAACTCATACTATAAGAACCAATGAAAGAGATATTGATTTATTCATAGATTCAAGAACAATAGATGCTAAACCCTTTGAAAATAAAGACGTAACTATATATGGTTACCTTAGTAAACAAAAACATAAACGAAAAGATGAGTTTTGTCCTGATGTAATTGAAGTGAAAAAAATATCTGAAAACTAAAATATCATGAGGAAATTTTTGTTAACAGGGGTAATTATCTGCCTTGGTTTTACCACTATCTATTCGCAACAGATAGAGCAAAAAAACATAAAAGGAGTAGCTTATATTAAGCAAAAAGGTAATTGGGTAATTAAAAGTGCAAAATCAGATAAAATATTTCTTGTAAATGAAGAAGTAATCACACTTAAACTAAAAGGTGACAGATCAATAACAAAAGAAAGGATAATTAGAAAAAATAATTTAGGCTATATGGACATACAAGTGCCTAAAGATGTGGATGTTATGGACTATTACGACAAATTACAAGAAGAATATAGACAAGAGATTGAAAGCATTGATATCAACTATTATGCGGAATTAGGATTTAGCCCAAACGATACCCAAATCAATAATCAGTGGTATCTTGACAGAACAGCCGTGTTCAACACACGCGGTTGGCAGCCGGGCATTTACACGGTAATTGTAAGGCTTGAAAAAGATATTTTAACGGGAAGGCTTGTTGTTCAGTAGGATGAACGAAACGCACGGATAATCATTCACGGGTACACTTCAAATGCCGATAGCTACATGGTTGCGAACCAATATTACTTGTCTGTTAGTTACAAATCAATAAGCATAAGCCATGAACAAGTGTTTTATGTCGCTTTTTGTTGCCTTCATTAATAATATCTGAACAATGAAGGCCATTCTCAGATTATTTTTTCTGCTGCTCGTGTTTTCGGGCGGAAATCCTTTTGTTGCTGCAGGGTCTATGCCGGAAATGCCGGAAGACAGTATCGACATTCAGGTTTTATACAACGGACGTGCCTGGAGAAACCTTTTCTTAAGAATCGATGGCGACCAGTTCTTTTTCAATTCCGGATTCGTTCCGGGGACTGTGACACTTACGGGACGCGCATTTCCGGGTCAATCGCTGAGGCTTGACACCTACAACGATGAGCTTCTTATTCTCACCGACAAGCGTATAATCCTGCAACTTAACAAGGAACTGATAGACGAATTTACCCTGAATCTAGGCGGCCGCGTGTTCAGATTCCTGAATTTCAGGACCGATTCGCTCAGGCCCCTCAGGGGGTTCGTCAATGTTCTGAGCCAGGGAACTGCTTCTTTGTATGTGAAATACAGCAAGCAGATCCTGATTGCGGACGATGATAGCAAAAATGCTTTCTCAGAGAATATAAAGATATACCTGGAGAAAGACGGGGTAATTTCAAGAATTGTCACTCAGGGTAATTTCCTGCGGCTGTTCGGTGATAAAAAACAAGAGGTCAGGGCATATATGAAGGCCCAAAGGATAAAATTCTACAGAAATGATCCGGAAAGCATGAAACCGGCTGTTGACTATTTCAACTCACTTCAAACTTAGTACTCCGGGATGAAACAGAAGATTTTTTATCTGGCCCTTGCCCTTATGGTTTCCGGTCTTGTTTCTGCCCAGGCCGACAGAACGATCACATGGGATTACAGCGGTCAGTCGTTCGGTGAATTTGTAACATCGGCGGAGAAAGAGCTTGGCCTGAAGTTTTTCTTCAGGGATGAATGGATGACAGATATTCAGCCGGGTTTATATCCCGGAAGGAAATCACTCGGCGATCTTCTTGATAATCTTTTCAGGGACAAGTCCTTGTTCTGGTTTATTGACGAGTGGGGAAATGTCATCATCACAAGGAATTTTGCAGTTAAGCTTCCGGAAGAAGCAGGCCGGAGTACTGACGAGGGAAATTTCATTGCCCCCGTGGAGTATTATGATTCGGATGACGAGCAAAAGCTTTCGGGAAACCTTTTTGTAGATATCGGCAATCCGGCCGATAGGTACAAATCGGGAAACGTCACCATTACCGGTTATATTATTGACCGCGACACCAGGGAAGCTGTTGCCGGAGCCACCGTGTTCGTTCAGAAACTTGCCGCGGGGGCTCTTTCCAACCAGTACGGTTTTTATTCACTGACACTGCCCCGCGGCATTCACCAGATCCGCTACAGCTTCATCGGTATGAGGGAACAGCAGGTAAACGTTAATTTATACGGGTCGGGTGAACTCGATATTGAAATGAACAGTATGCTTATTCCCCTGAAGGAGACAACTATCACAGCCGACCGGAATGTAATTTTCCGCAGGTATGAGGTTGGAGTGGAGAAAGTAAATATTACTTCCTTGAAATTGCTGCCGACTTCTATGGGAGAATCTGATATAATAAAAAGTGTGCTTCTGATTCCCGGAGTGCAGTCGGTGGGAGAGGGTTCCGCCGGATTCAATGTAAGGGGAGGAAGTTCAGACCAGAACCTGATTCTGCTTTATGGGGCGCCGGTTTACAATTCATCCCATTTCTTCGGATTCTTTTCAGCAGTCAATTCCGACATCATAAGGGATGTGACGCTTTACAAGGGAGGTATTCCAGCCAGGTTTGGAGGCCGTATATCCTCGGTGCTTGATATTGTATCGAGGGACGGGAACAGGAAGGAATTCAACGGGAATGCCGGAATCAGTCCGGTGACGGCTCATCTCATGCTCGAGGGGCCGATAAAAAAGGATACAAGCTCCTATATCCTGACAGGCAGATCGACCTATTCGAACTGGGTTTTCGACCTTATCGACAATGCTGCCCTGAAGAACAGCATGGCCTCATTCTATGATGTAAACGGAAGGATAGCATGGGATGTCAACAGCAATAACAGGTTGGACATATCTTCTTACATCAGCCACGATTCATTCAGGTTCAATTCCGATACCCTGTACGCTTACGACAACAATATTGTGGCATTGAGATGGCGTCATTTCTTCAGCAAGATGTTCTTTGCTCATTTCACTGCCAACAACAGCAATTACAGCTACAATGTATCGAGCGATTCATCTCCCGAAGAGGCTTTTATACTGTCGCATAAAGTGAACAGTACCGGACTGAAGGCCGATTTCAACTGGTATCAGGGCCGGAATGAAGTCAATTTCGGAGCCGACATGACACGATATTCAATACTTCCGGGAAGCTATCAGCCGGCCGACGATTCCTCCCTGGTGATTTCCAGAAAGATTCCCGTCCAGAGGGCAGTTGAAGCGGGGTTGTATATTGATGAAAAGTACGTGGTAAATGATTTTCTGTCTGTTAACGCCGGGATCAGATACTCTTCCTTTTTTGCCGTCGGTCCTGCTACTTTCTATAACTACGATCCGCGATACCCTAAAAATCTTTCCACGGTGACCGACACCATTTCTTACGGATCAGGTAAGGTATACAAGGTTTACGGAGGTCCTGAATTCAGGCTTTCATTCAATTTCAGGACAGGTTTGCATAACTCTTTCAAGCTTAACTATAATCGCACCAGGCAATATCTTCACCTTTTGTCGAATACCACAACCATATCTCCGACCGACACCTGGAAGCTCAGTGATTATCACCTGAAGCCCCAGACAGGCGACCAGGTTGCGGCAGGATTCTACCAGATGCTGTTGAACGGTTCCCTGGAAACATCGGTGGAACTTTACTATAAGCGCATAGGGAACATGGTCGACTTCAAGAGCGGTACCGACCTTGTTATGGCAGGCAATATCGAAAAGGATCTTGTTAATGTGAGAGGTAAGGCATACGGGCTCGAAGTTTCAATGAAAAAGGAAGAAGGAAGGCTGAGATGGAGCCTTGGCTACACGTATTCCAGGACACTGGTTCAGAGTACCGGGCACTTCAGCGACGAGATTATAAACCGGGGCGAATGGTTTCCGGCCAGTTTTGACAAACCCCACGACCTTGTTGCAACCTTCAATCTTCTCTTCTCCAGGAGGTTCAGTCTTTCAGCCAATTACAACTACAGTACCGGGAGGCCTGTTACATACCCGGTTGCATTCTATTACATGGGCGACATCCTGATGGTTCATTATTCCGACAGGAACAAATACAGGGTTCCCGACTACATGCGGCTTGACCTTTCCGTGAAACTAAGCGGTAGCCTTCGCTCGAACAAGATAGCCAATCCCCACTGGATCTTCTCTGTTTACAACCTCCTGGGAAGAAAGAACGTGTATTCGATCTATTTCAAGAATGAAAACAACAGGATAAACGGCTATAAGCTTTCGATCTTCGGACAGGCGATACCGTCGTTGAGCTTTAATTTTGATTTTTAGCAGAATGAGAAAAACTATAAAATATCTGTTGCTTATTCCCGTCGTGATTATTTCCGGATGCATCACCAGTTTTGTTCCGGAAATCGATGAGGATCCTTTTCTTCTTGTGGTTGAGGCTATGATTACCGACCAGCCTGAAGCCTTTGAGATCAAATTGTCAAGGTCATTGCCCCTGGGCGAAAAAGCTTCTCCTGCCACTCGTAAGAAACCTGTTACCGGAAGTATTGTTCATATCCACGATGATCTGGGTAATTCTTACGAGGCCAGGGAGTCTGCCGTTATGGGTACTTATGTGACCGATACTGCAGAATTCCGGGCAGTTGTAGGAAGGGTTTACACCTTAAGTATCATGGGAGGCAGAGATAATTATCATACTTACGAATCACTGCCGATGAAGATGTATCCTGTACCCCCGATCGACAGCCTGTATTACGAGAAAGTGCTTATCCGCGAAAAGACTCCGTATTCAAGTGCCCATGAGGGCTGCAATGTTTTCCTTAATACAGAGGACCCCTCGGGCCAGTGCAAGTTTTTCAGATGGGATTATACTGAAACATGGAAGTTCCGGCTGCCTTTTCCCGTGACAAACCATACCTGCTGGATGTCTTCAAATTCCGACAATATTATCATTAAAAGCACCTCTGTTCTGAGCGAATCCAGGATATCCGGTTTCCCGCTGAAGTTCATCTCCAATCAGACCGACAGGCTGAACGTGAGGTACAGCATTCTTGTAAACCAGTATTCACTGAATGAGGATGAATTTGCATTCTGGGAGAAGCTTCAGAATATATCGCAGGAAGTGGGCGGCCTTTATGATATAACTCCCGGAACCATTCCGGGAAATATCATTTGTGTGGACGACCCTTCCCGACAGGTGCTGGGCTATTTCAGCGTTTCGGCAAAAACTTCCAGGCGGCTTTATATCGATGATCATTTCCGCGGACTGATTAACCTTTATTCCGACTGTGTGTCAGATACTATTTTTGGCAACAGGGAGATACCCGGACTTTATACTAGAGTATGGATAATTGAGGATCGCAGCTATGAGCGACCGCCATATAAGCTGGTGACCGAAAGGAAGTTCTGCGTCGACTGCACCACCAGGGGCACATTAACTAAACCGGATTTCTGGATTGAAAAGCATGAAGAGGAAAATGAATAGCCATTCAGTCATATATAAGAGCATAGTTCTTGCATTTGCTTTGTTGTTAAGTCGCGGGCTTTTCGTCAGCGGACAGAACACTCCCGGTTTTACCGAAGCGCTTGAACGAAAATTCACGGAGTACTGCAATTCATTCCCCCGGGAGGAAATGTATGTCCATACTGACAGGGAGGAATATGTTGCCGGTGAGGATCTGTGGCTGGCGGCATATCTTTTCGATGGAAAGACCGCCACGTTGTCGGGAGGAAGCAGTCTGGCCTATATCGAGATACTGAATCCCGAGAACAGACCTGTGGTCCAGAAACGTATTCGCCTGGAAAACGGAACAGGCCCCGGCAATCTCGAACTGCCCGATTCATTGAGTACCGGGACCTACTGCTTAAGAGCCTATACCGGCTGGATGAAGAATTTTTTGCCTGACAATTGCTTCATGAAACCCGTGTATATTACAAATGCACTCAGCGGGAAGAAATATAATTCAGTCTGGCCGGCAGCGTCTCAGCCTACTGAGTCGGAAGTTCGGAACGTAACAGGAATATCCGGTCTTTACATACGGACAGGAAGGGATAGTTCGGGAAATGTTGTGATCACGGTAAATTCGACCGGAAGCTATCGTACCAAAGCCGGAAGCGCTTTGTACCTTTTTATCCGGACTCATGGGGTGATAAACATGAACAGACAGTTGAGCCTGCCGGATAATTTCACCGAGATAACAATTCCGCGTGATCAGTTGAGCCCCGGGATAAACCATATTACTCTCTTTTCACTTGCCGGAAGGCCGGTGTTTGAAAAACTGATGTACACTCCGGCGGAAGCGCCCGTTTTCCTGAATGCTGATGTTGCTTCAGTTGCCGCGACAAGACAGGAAGTAGGTGTTGAGATTGAAAACAAGTCTTCAGCAACCGGAATAAAGAAGTTAAGCATATCGGTATCTCCGGGCGGCGGCAGGTACTTTCCCGGGATTGATGATTACATGCTTTTCGGGTCGGAATTTGGAGTTATCCCGGAAAAACTTTACAAGGCTCTTGGGGAAGGCATGTCTCCCGATTCAATAGATGTTATGATGAGCGGCTTAAGGAGTTCATGGATCGACTGGAACACTGTCCTTTCATCGCGAAAGCCTGAAATCAGGTATGCCATGGAGAAAACAGCCCATTATCTTTACGGCCATCTTCTGAACAAGAGCACGCTGAAGCCCGATAGCGGGCAGGTACTCTTCCTTTCGTTTCCGGGGAAGAATGCCGGTTTCAGGTATGCCGTCACCGACAAGGATGGGTGTTTCCGCTTCGAACTGCCTGTTGATCATCATTTCAGGGATCTCGTCATTCAGCCCGAGGATAACACCCGTGGTAACAACATAAGGCTTGAATCTCCCTTTTCTGAAAAATATCCGCCCCTGATGCCGGCGGATTCCCTGACGCCGGCCTATGAACCTCCTGCCGGTTCAAAACTGGCGATCAATTACCAGGTAACCAGGATCTATGGTTCCGATCAAGCGCCCGACACAACTGAAGCAGCCTCATTCGTAAGAGGAAAATACAGGTTTTACGGTACGCCCGATATAGAACTCGTATTGGCCGACTATATAAAACTGCCTGTAATGCATGAAGTGTTCTTTGAGCTTATGCCGGGAGTATTTATGAAAGAGAGGAAGGGCATTTATGATATTTACGTTCATGATATCGTCGACAACAGACCATATGACAGGCCTACGATTCTTTTAGTGGATGGAGTTGTTGTGAAGGATCCGGCTGTAATAGCAGGGCTCGATCCTGAGCTGGTTGAAAGGATAGATGCTGTCAAATCGAGATATTTTATTGGAGAATACCTCTTCTTCGGTCTGGTCAATGTTATTACAAAGGCCGGTGATTTCAGTGATGTACCGCTTCCTGACCAGGCAATAAGGTTTCCCTGGCAGGCTTTCGCCAGACTGAAGTCTTTCAGTGCGCCTGATTATGATGATGCAGTTTTAAAAAACAGCCGTGTTCCCGATTTCAGGAACACTCTTTACTGGAACCCGTCAGTCAGTGCGGAAAAAGAAACATCCGCCGGGGTGAAATTCTGGACTTCCGACTTCAGGGGTCCATTTGAAGTCCTGGTTCAGGGAGTTACCGAAAGGGGAGAGAGTTTCTCCTTAAGGAAAGCCATAATGGTCAGGTAAACAGGTTATTGTAATTCAGATTGGCTCCAATTCTTTGTCTGGGCAGATAATGGCAGCTGTAAGGCCAAAAGGCACAGAGCACGGGGCTCAGGGCACAGGGCACAGGGCACAGAGCACGGGGCACGGGGCATTAGAAAGGACCGCGTGAGTCTTATTAGTTTATTATCTTTATACCGCTTTCACCATAAAATAAACTAACATGATATTCAAAAAATGCTTTTCACATGTTCCGCTGTTTTGCGCCTTATTATGTATTATCCCCCTCATTTCATGTCAGAAAATTGGCATAGAGAACCCGAACTTCAGATACGAGATATCTCCGAAGGGAAAGAATCTTGGCTTTTACGATAAAAGCAACGGGGTCAATTATCTCTTTTCCGATACCGTATCGTATTGCGCTTACGTGGTTCGCGACGGGAAAAGAGAGCATGTTCAATCAGTGTCTTTAAATGATGACTTGCTGATTCTTGATTTCGGGAATAGTGGAGTGACTGCCAAAGTTCAGATAGAATCAGCTGATGACCATATTATTTTAAGAGTGGTGGAGGTAAGCGGAAATGTAGAATCGCTGACATTCCTGAATATTCCCCTGAAATTGGAGGCAATGCCGGAAGAATCATTTGCCGCCTGCGCCCTGTCATTGAATTTATTTACTCACGTACGTCAATTACCTGCTTTGCAGAACAATCTCTGGGCTACATGTTATCAGCGTTTTGGCATGAAAAACGCGGAAGTGGCCGTGCTGGGACTGCCTCAGCAGGAAATATTACCCACTATCCGGAAAGTGATTAAAGGAGCCGAAGATATTCCCTTTTCCGACCGGGGGGGAGCATGGGCGCGAATGGGGAAGGAAGGTTATGGTTCCTATTTGATGAATTTTGGCACATTGACTGAAGAAACGGTGGATGAGTGGATTGAAACCTGCAAAAGCTTAGGTTTCACGCAGATTGACAATCACGGTGGCGGTAGTTTTTTTGAGTTTGGCACCTTTGAGTTGAACAAACAAAAATGGCCTGACGGATGGGATTCCTTCAAACGGATCAACCGGCGCTTGCACGATGCCGGTATTTCTTCAATATTCCACACCTATGCATTTTTCATCGATAAGAACTCCATTTACGTAAGCCCTGTTCCCAGTAAAGACCTGGGTTACGCCGGCACTTTTACCCTTGCACAGCCATTGGATGAAACAGCCACTGAGGTTGTCGTCAAAGAGTCCACGGCAGATGTTTCAACAGTGACCGGCTTTCACACGGGAAATAGCGTTACCCTCCGGATTGGCGACGAATTGATGACATTTACCGGCGTCACCCAAACGGCACCCTATAAATTCACGGGGCTTGAGCGCGGGGCAAATGGAACGAAAGCATCGGCTCACGATGCTGATGCAACGGCTTTTCATTTGAGCGAACGTTTCGGCAGGTTTGTGCCAGGTCCCGAAACTGAACTTTTTAACAAGATGGCACGGCGGCATGCTGAAATCATAAATTATTGTGAGTTTGACGGGATTTACCTTGACGCTATCGACGGAAGCTCGGTGCTTGCCGGCGAAGAAAACTTCTGGTATTACGGGACGAAGTTTATTTTCGAGATAGCAAAACACCTGGAGCGTCCCGTTGGGATGGAGATGAGTTCCATGGCACATCACTGGTGGCATTACCGTTCAAGGTATCAGGCCTGGGACCGACCTGTCCGCGGTTATAAAAGATTCCTGGACATCCATCTGGCTTCAATAAAAAACCCGGGTTACTTTCTTCCTGAACAAATAAAATCCAACGAATGGGAGCATGGCTTGTGGCGCGGACACGGTGCCCTGATTGATAAATATGCTTCGGCAGAGGCGAGTCAGACTATGTTGCCTCTGCATCTGGGGTGGTGGGGCAATCAAAGCTGGTCGCCCCCGCAGATAGAACCCACTTTTTTTGACGATATCGAATACCTGGGATGTAAAATGATAGCTAATAATGCCGGGTTCTCTCAATTGGGTGATGTTGATGAAAAAACCCTGGAGGAAATCCCCTTGTTTAAAAGGAGCGCGGAGATTCTAAGGCAATATGAAGAGCTGCGCCATGCCAATTATTTTAGCGATTCCGTTCGGGCGCTTTTGCGTCAGGCGGGAAAAGAGTACACCTTATTCCGTGATGAGGCGGGAAAATGGAATTTTAAACCGGCTGTTTACACGAAACATAAAGTCGTTGGATTGGATCATCCTTCCGCCGGGTGGGTAGTAAACAACTCTTTCGGCACCCAGCCCCTGAAGTTGAGAATAGAGCCTCTGCTGGCCGTGAAACCCTACGACGATCCTTCCGCTATTCTCCTCACCGGTTCTTCTTCATCCGATAATTTCAATCAGGAAGCATTTGCCGATGGAGTTTCAGGGATAATCAAGCCCTCGACGGAAAAAACGCCAGACGGAGAGTCAAGCACTCAATTCTCGGCAACCAGCGCGGGAGCGATATACCCCGAAGGTTCTTATGTTAACATGGAGAAAACTTTCGCGCCTGGGCTCAACCTTAAGAACAATCAGGCATTGGGAGTATGGGTAAAGGGAGATGGCAAGGGGCAGTTACTCAACCTCAGTTTACGAAGTCCCATCCATATTTCGTACGGGGCTCACGGCGATCATTTTATAAAGGTGGATTTTGACGGCTGGAGATATTTCGAACTGGTCGAAATTGAATCGTCTGAAATCAGCAATTACAGTTGGCCCGATGATTCCCGTTTTTATGTTTATGATTTATACAGGCATACTATACGGTTTGGAAACATTGACAAACTACAGTTGTGGTATAATAACCTTCCCGGGAAGGAAGAGGTCAGTTGTTTACTGGGTCCCGTCAAGGCATTGCCCACTGTTCCCATAACGATTGAAAATCCGGAAATCACCCTGAACGGGGAGAAACTGCTTATCCCGGTAAAGATGGAATCAGGAATGTATCTCGAACTCCTTTCTCCGACCGATTGCAAGCTGTACGGGTCTAAAGGTGAATTGCTACAAGAAATCACATTGGAAAGCGAACTACCCTCTTTAGTCCCAGGAGAAAACAGGGTTTCATTTTCATGTACCGGTCCTGAAGATCTGAACACACGGGTACAGGTTACGGTAATCGGCCACGGCAAACCGCTCGATATAAAATAATCCGGCACAGCCCGTCCATAATGGCACCCCAAAACCGCTGAGCCCCGTATGGGTCGATATACCCCGTACCGCATCGCCTTCAATGCCCGATTTCCCGGATAAAATGAATTTTATTGCCGCGGATCGTCGCGTATATTTCCTAATGCTGAGTTAAGAGAAATATTTTTCCTATTTTGGTAAAGGAAAAATCAGGAACCAATAAAAACAAAAAATATGCAACTAGGATTTGTAAGCGCTATTGTGCCGGAATTGAGTTTTGAAGAGCTTATCGCTCTGGCTTCCCGACTGGGATATTCATGTGTGGAAGTATCATGCTGGCCCCTTGGAAAGGCCGAAAGAAGATACGCGGGTGTCACTCATATCGATGTCGACACTCTTGATACAGAAGGAGCCAAAAGGATACAGGACCTTTGTAGTAAAAATCGGGTCGGGATATCAGCCCTGGGCTATTATCCCAATCCGCTCGATCCTGACGAGGAGAGAAGAAAGGTGTTTGTCGATCACATAATAAAAGTTATTGACGCGGCTGCTTTGCTTGGAGTGTATAAGGTAAACACCTTCATCGGCAGGAACAAGAGTTTGACGGTGGATGAGAATTTCGGGATCTTCCACCGCGTATGGCCCGAGATAATCAGCCATGCAGAGGAAAAGAATGTCAGGGTAGGGATAGAGAACTGCCCGATGATATTTACATCCGATGAATGGCCGGGCGGCAATAACCTGGCAACAACCCCCGTGATCTGGCGAAGGATGTTCAGCGAGATAAAAAGCGATTATTTCGGACTGAACTATGATCCCTCGCACCTTCTCTGGCAGCATATGGATTACATTAAGCCCATCTATGAATTCAGGGATAAAATGTTCCATATCCATCTCAAGGATGCGAAGATACACAGGGATAAACTGGATGATTTCGGGATAATGGGATATCCGCTTCAGTTTCATTCACCAAAGCTTCCCGGACTTGGTGACATAAACTGGAGCAGCTTCTTTTCCGCGCTGAATGATATAAGGTACAAAGGCCCGGTCTGCGTGGAGGTTGAAGACAGGGCTTTTGAGGAAACTCTTGAAGACAGGGAAAAATCCCTTGTACTCTGCAAAAGATATCTTGATCAGTTTGTTATCTGATAATTCAGGGTTCATAATATACGGCAACCAACCAAAAAATCCTGATCAGTCAGCATGCTGGGCAGTGATGAAAAATTGAAATGGAAGCTGGAAGATGATGCACTTGTTATAGGCAAGCCCTTAAAATTCCTGACTGGCAGGTTGTTGCATTTAAAATAGAGTTTAGGAGATGATTAATTTGTTTAGAATACATATCGTATTGTTTCTTCTTCCGGCAGTATGTGTCACTGCTTTTTCTCAAAGCAGCTCTGACGCTGAACGATCTTTCATGTACTTCGGCGATACTTCAAGAACGGGAGTCCCGTTTTCAAAAGATCCTCATGTCATAAGTTTCGGAGGGAGATATCTGATGTATTATTCAATTCAGCCATACAGGGATAAAGACCATCCCGTGTCAGGCTGGGGGATCGGTATTGCCGAAAGCAGGGATCTTGTCAACTGGCAAAAGACAGGAGAAATAATACCTGCGGCAGACTATGAATCCAAAGGATTATGTGCCCCTTGTGCAAGGGTTATAAATGGCAGGGTGCATCTTTTTTACCAGACCTATGGAAACGGCAGGAATGATGCAATATGTCATGCCTGGTCGTCAGACGGGATTAACTTTACCCGCGACAGCACCAATCCCGTCTTCAGACCGGATGGAGACTGGAACTGCGGACGGGCAATAGATGCCGAAGTCATTATGTATAAAGGCAGGTATTACCTTTATTATGCCACCAGGGATCCCGACTATAAGATACAGATGCTGGGAGTGGCAACAGCTGATGCTGATACAGATTTCAGCAGAAGCAGCTGGAAAAACCTTTCCACGGATGGCCCGATGCTCAGGCCGGAACTCCCCTGGGAAAAGGATTGCATAGAGGGTGCATCGGTCATTGAATACAAAGGGAAACTGTATATGTTCTATGCAGGTGCATATAACAATGCTCCTCAGCAGGTAGGCATCGCGGTGAGCAGCGATGGTACAACCTGGAAACGTCTGTCCGAAAGTCCGTTTCTTCCAAACGGAAAACCGGGGGAATGGAACTCGAGTGAATCGGGACATCCGCATATTTTCAAAGACGGGAAAAACAAGACATGGCTCTTTTACCAGGGAAATAACGATAATGGAAAAACATGGTTCATATCGAATGTAAGAGTATTCTGGAACAGATCGGGACCATTTCTGAAGAAGATGTAGGATTACAGGGATCGAATTTTTTTGATAGACCAACGTAGTATTAAACCGGAAAACATGAAACTGAAAAAGATTGTCAGCCTGATATTTGCAATTTTTATATCAGGGAATATGCTATTGCCGGCACAGAAGATTTATGTGTCGCCTAACGGAAATGATGCCAATCCCGGTTCTGCCGACAAACCCTTTGCAACACTTAATGCAGCAACTCTGAAAGCCAGGGAGATGAGGAAGGCAGGGGCATCTGCCCGGGCTATAGAAATACTCGTTTCGGGAGGAGAGTATTTTATGAAGCAGCCCCTTGTGCTTACGGCTGAAGACTCCGGAACCGAAAGTTCTCCTCTTGTTATCCGGGCGGAGAAGGGGGACAAGGCCATCCTCAATGGAGGAGTCCGGGTAGAAGGATGGGAGATTGTGAACCCTAAGCTCTGGAGGGCCTTTATTCCTCAGGTGGCTTACAACAATTTATATTTTGAACAGCTCTATGTGAACGGGGAAAGGGCTGTAAGGGCAAGAACACCTAATGAGGGCTTCTCAAAGGTTAGAAAAGTGGATGAGACAGTCCTGGAAAAGGGAACGGGAAGAGCCCCTGAGTTTGCCGTTCAGAAAATCGGTATCGATTCGGCTGATGCAAAACTCATAGAGAACTTCAGTGGAGAAGATTTCAGGGATGCGCTCATCATCTTCTACCACAACTGGGATAATACAAGAAAGCGCATAACGGGATTTTCCAAAGATTCCTCGTCGGTGTACACGGTAGGCGAGGGGATGAAGCCCTGGAATCCGGTGAATTCCAAATCGAGATACCTGATCGAGAACTTCCTCGGGGCTCTGGATGCTCCCGGCGAATGGTTCCTGGAACGTTCGGGATATCTTTATTACATCCCCCGCGAAGGCGAAACATTGGTGAATACCACTTTTCATATACCCTTTCTCAGGGAGTTTGTTGTCATAAGGGGTGGAGCGGGAGAAGATGCTTTGGTGAAAAACATCAGATTTGAGAACCTCGTTTTTGAAACGGCAGGCTATCTGACACCCTCCGACGGGAACGAGCCTGCCCAGGCAGCCGCCCCTGTCGATGCGGTCATCACGGCCGATTATGCCGCCAATATTGCCTTCAACAATTGTGAGATAGCCCATACCGGGACATACGCTTTCTGGTTCAGGAGGGCATGCAGCAACTGTTCCGTTACCGGCTGCTACATGCACGATCTGGGCGCGGGAGGGATAAAGATCGGCGAAACTGTGATAAGGCCTGATGAAAGCGAGATAACAAATCATATTATAGTCGATAATAACATAATCAGGGATGGCGGCCATGTATTTCCCTGTGCCGTCGGGGTGATCATTTTCAACGCGAGTGATAATAAAATAACTCACAATGAAATAGCCGACCTCCGCTATTCGGGTATATCGGTCGGCTGGGTGTGGGGTTACGCTCACAGCCCATCCAAGCGTAACGAGATCACTTACAATCATATTCATCACCTGGGCTGGGGCGAACTCTGCGACATGGGAGGGGTTTACACCCTGGGCGCTTCGGAAGGAACGATTGTCTCAAACAATCATATCCATCATGTTTATTCATTCGATTACGGAGGCTGGGGGCTTTACACCGACGAGGGCTCTTACGGCATAACAATGGAAAACAACCTGGTTTACCTGTGCAAAAATTCCGGTTTTCACCAGCACTACGGAAAGGAGAACATTGTAAGGAACAATATTTTTGCATTCAACATCCGTTCGCAGCTTCAGGCAACCAGGATTGAGGAGCACAGGTCGCTGTCATTCACCGGGAATATCATCTACACCGACAGGGGAACATTGCTGAGCAGTAACTGGCATAAATTCAATCTATTTACAGATAACAACATATACTGGGACACCCGGACAAAGGACATAATGTTCGCGGATCAGGATTTCAGGGCCTGGAAGAAATCAGGAAAGGACATTCATTCCCGGGTTGCCGATCCGATGTTTGTTGATCCCGGAAAATTCGATTTCAATTTCAGGAGAACTTCAGTCATCCGCGGGATAGGTTTCGTGCCCTTTGACTGGACAAAAGCCGGTGTTTACGGAACTAAGGAATGGAAGGAACTTGCACGCTTCGATCCCGGGCTTGCGCAGAAATTTGACAGGATAATCGATGAACGTGAAAAATCGCGATAAAAACATGTAAACGCTTAAACAATTAGCAATTAGCAATTAACAATTAGCAATTAGCAAATGACACAAGGCGCAAGACTGCAAGACAATGTATAATGTATTACAGGCGATAGATTATAGGCGATATGCCGCATTGGAAGAGACCGCAGGACTGCAAGACAATGTATAATGTATTATGTATTATAGGCGATAGATTATGTATTACTCTGAGAGGTAGTTAATACTGATTGTCGATGCCGGGTAAGAACCAGGAAAGTGTTTTTAACGAGAATCCACGACATATATTTATAGCAGATATGTTACTGGTACGGTGAACC
>JAAYQC010000011.1 GCA_012519515.1 Bacteroidales bacterium
AAGTCGTGCAGGTCTTGCAGGTCGTGTAAGTTGTTTACGTAGTGCTGGTTATGTGACTCGTGCCGGATGTGTGATTAGCGCCCTAACTGATAATTGCTAATTGCCAATTGCCAATTGTTTATACATCGCCTATAATACATTATACATAATACATTATAAGTCTTGCAGTCTTGCGGTCATGCGGTCTCTTCTAATGCAGAACATTGCCTATAATACATCGCCTATAATACATTATACATTGTCCTGCGGTTTCTTCGTCTCCCATTCTCCCATTCCCCCATTCTCCCCTTCATCCTCTCCACGCCGCCGCTTGCCGTTCTTTCCCTGTGCCCTGCGCTCTGTGCCCTGTGCTCTGTGCCCTGTGCTCTGTGCCCTGTGCCCTGTGCCCTGTGCTCTGCGCCCTGTGCCCTTTGGCCGCGTGCCGCGTGCCACTCGCCGTTCATTCAATCCTTGATACAACGAACAGAATATCCATGTGATAGGGATGTTGCTGGGACAAGCCCTAAGCTAGAATAGTCATATGAAATTATATAAGACCATGCCCACGGAGTACGATTTTTAGAATCTCCCATTGATGGGGTCCAAAGATAAAGCAACCGTCCTTTCCTGAAAAAACCTCCATTGTCCCCCCATCGCAAGCCTGCAGGAAGACCGGAAAATCCGCTTGAATTGGTAGCCCCGGTGTTTGGCGGATCCCAGAACTGGGTGCCGGGAACCTTCATTTTCCCGCCGGCGACATCTTGTCCTCCCAGGCAGATGGTTAACTTCTGGATTTCGGCACTATCCGGAACATGCCATCCTGCAGGACAAAGCTTTCCTGTGCTAACCGCGTACCAGTTGTACAAAGCGCCATAGGTATTCCTGCCGCTTTCCTCATCATTATCGTACCAGCAGCAGGCCGGTGTCCATGTGGTACACCAGGCATCGTTTGCACTTACCTCCGGTATGGAAGCGCCATCGTTAAAGCTTGTTGTTTTGAGGTTTTCAGCCATCCATACCTGGGTCCCGATACCGATAGTTGAATAAACATTCCCATCTATATCCGTAACGCTACCTTGCTCTCCCGAGAGATCAAATGGCGTAACAAAGGATAACTCTTCCCCGTACGCGGTACCCGCCGCGCTGCTTGCATAGGCTCGTACATAATATCGAGTCTCGGGTGTCAGGTGGTTAATAATGATCTCAAAGGGTGTCAGGTAAGGATTAAGGAATGCAGAAATCTTATTATCATTTATCGTGGGCGATGGAGATTTGCTCCAGCATATACCTTTTTCTATCAGTTCGTATCCCATCGCTGAAACAACCTTTCCCCTTACCAGCGCTGAAACAGGAGTGATAATAAGTATCCCGGTAATCTCGACTTCAGCTAATGGCATTTGCTCTCTTTTACAAGCTGTAATTGAAACAAGAAAGAATACCGTGATACATACCGGCGATAATATGGATCTCTTTATTTCTTCTTTCATTTTATTGATGTGTTTACAATACTACAACTATTTCAATTAACCTGAATCCGATATAAAGTTATGCAAATTAAGTCATTAATCCATCAATTATTTTCGGATTAATAGTAAATATATAACGGCCTTTCCAGGTGATGAAGTACTGCAGAACGGTGGCGCTCTGCGCCCTGTGCCCTGTGCCCTGTGCTCTGCGCCCTGCGCCCTGTGCCCTTTGGCCGCGTGCCGCAAGCCGCTCGCCGTTCTTCCACCCTGCGCCCTTCACCAGACAGTAAAAAAAAAGGAAAGATAGTTGGGAGTTATCTTTCCTTCATTAACCTAAACCTGATCGTAGAATGTGGCCGGACGGCCGAATAAAGAACGTTTACATCCTATAGACGCCCAAGCCCGCATTTTGTTGCAGATTTTTATGTTAATGTTATGTTAAGCATTTGTTAATGCATGCCGAGGCGGGCCTAATGTCCGGAATATTAATGTTATACGGTCAGAAAATTTTCCGCCTGCATCTCTAAACTGTTTAATAAATCGTATGAGAGACAAGAATATCACAATAACACTCAATAAATCCTTGTTTCAGTCATTGCGGAACAGGCAAAAATATCTAACTTGCAACACATTCATGCTTTATGATATCAAAGCTTAAATACAGCTTCATGATGCAGCGCCTCGGACGAAGGCTCTACAACTGCCTTATGTTCTACAGCCTGTAACAGGTACATCTGCCGGCCGGTTGCTTCCGGTCAGTTTTTTCTCCTCTTCCTGTTTTTATTGTTATCTATATGAAGGGATTGATTTTCAATGTTAAACGGTATTCGGTCCATGATGGCCCGGGGATAAGGGTGACTTTCTTCATGAAGGGCTGTCCCCTTTCATGCTTGTGGTGCCATAATCCCGAAGGGATATCACCCGAGCCACAGACTGTTGTTCAGACACGGAAAGTGGGAGAGAAGGAATTCAACAGCAGGGAAATGGTGGGCAGATATTATTCGACATCAGAAATACTTGAGATCCTTGACCGGGAACGGATTTTCATGGAGCAGTCGGGAGGAGGGGTGACTTTTTCGGGAGGCGAACCCATGATGCAGCATGAGTTCCTGCTCGAAGCCTTAAAGGCCTGCCGTGAACATGGCTATAACACCGCCGTGGATACATCGGGTTATTCTTCCGCGGAAAGCTTCATGACAATAATGCCCTATACCGATATCTTCCTCTTCGACCTGAAACATACCGACGATAAGCTTCATGTTGAATACACGGGTGTCTCAAACGACAGGATAATTGAAAACCTCAGGATGATATGCGACAGTGGAAAGAACGTTATTGTCCGCGTACCCGTTATCCCGGGGAAAAATGATGATGAAATGACTTTAAAATCAATGCGCGACCTGCTGAGCAGCCTGAACCGGGATAAGCCTGTCGGTATAAACCTTCTTCCATTCCACAGGATAGGGATGAATAAATACGGCAAATTTGGGATGAACTACAGAATGAATGATACAACTCCTCCTTCACCCCAAAGGATGAACGAGTTGAAGGACTTCTTTGAAGCAGGCGGTTTTAAAGTGAAAGTAAGGGGTTGAACAATAGAAAAGTAATTAACAAAATTGAAATTATGATACTTACAGACAGGGTAAAGAGACTGAGAGAACAGAGTATCAACGCGGTGGAAAGGATAAGCGCCGAGAGGGCACAGCTTATAACCGCCTTTTACAAAAGCGATGAGTCAAGGGAGCTTTCGGCTCCGGTCCGCCGCGCAAGGGCATTTGAATACCTGCTCAGGCACAAGACCATCTGCATCAACCGGGGGGAACTTATTGTCGGCGAACGCGGTCCTGAACCGAAAGCCACCCCGACCTATCCCGAAATAAGCCTTCATTCGGTTGAGGACCTGGAAATCCTCGACAGCCGGAAGAAGGTGTTTTTCAAGGTTGATGAAGAAGTGAAGCGAATATATCGCGAGGAGATAATCCCGTACTGGAAGGGCAAGAGCAACCGCGACAGGATCATGAGCCTGATGACGGACGAATGGATGAAAGCCTACAGGGCGGGTGTTTTCACGGAATTCCAGGAGCAGCGGGCACCGGGACATACTGTACTTGGGGGAAAGATGTTCCGGACAGGTTTTCTGAAGCTGAAGGAAGAAATCAGGGAAAGCCTTGAAAAACTTGATTACTATAATGATTTCGAGGCATTCGACAAGTCAGAGGAACTTAAGGCCATGGACATAGCCTGCGACGCTATAATAATGTATGCAGGACGACATGCCGATGAACTTGAAAGGCTGGCTTCGGCTGAGACTGATCCCAAAAGAAAGAATGAACTGATTGCCATGGCCGCAATATGCAGAAAGGTGCCTGCACATGCCCCGGAAACAGTTCATGAGATGCTTCAGCATTACTGGTTTATCCATCTTGGAGTGATCACTGAACTGAATCCCTGGGATTCATTCAATCCCGGAAGGCTCGACCAGCACCTGTTCCCGGTATGGAAAAAGGAAATGGAGGCCGGAACTCTGACCGATGAGCAGCTGTTTGATCTGCTGGGCTGCTTCTGGGTGAAATTCAATAATCATCCTTCGCCTCCCAAAATTGGTGTCACAGCCAGTGAGAGCAATACTTACACAGATTTCTGCCTTATAAATCTCGGAGGAGTGAAACCCGACGGATCGGATGCAGTCAATGAAATGAGTTACATTCTTCTCGATGTGATAAGGGAAATGAGAATCCTTCAGCCCAGTTCCATGGTCCAGATAAGCAGGAAAAGCCCCGACAGATTCATTCACAAGGCTCTCGATATAATAAAAACCGGATTCGGACAGCCTTCATGCTTCAATACCGATGCAATCATCCAGGAAATGCTGAGGCAGGGGAAAAGCATCGTGGATGCCCGCGACGGAGGGGCTTCCGGATGTGTGGAAACTGGTGCTTTCGGTACAGAGGCCTACTGGCTTACAGGCTACTTCAACCTGACAAAGATACTTGAGCTTACGCTTAACAACGGGTTCGACAAAAGGACAGGTGTTCAGCTTGGTCCCGAAACAGGACAGGCAAGGGATTTTAAAACTTTTGATGAACTGATTGATGCTTTCAGGATACAGGTAAGATATTTTGCCGATATCAAGATAAGAGGAAATAACGTGATTGAGAAAACCTTTGCACGATGGCTGCCTGTTCCGTTTCTTTCGCTTCTGGTTGAGGATTGCATCGCCAATGGGAAGGACTATAACGGGGGAGGCGCGAGGTACAATACCACCTATATTCAGGGTGTGGGCCTTGGATCGATTACCGACATCCTTACATCAATAAGGTATAATGTGTATGACAGGAAAAACATCACATGGGATGAATTGCTGAAAGCAATGGAAGCTGACTTTGAAGGCTGTGATCAGTTGAGATACGATCTGATCTACAATACGCCAAAATACGGCAATGACGATGATTATGCCGATCAGCAGGCAGTTACAGTGTTTGAGATCTATTATGACGCGGTCAACGGACGTCCATGC
>JAAYQC010000063.1 GCA_012519515.1 Bacteroidales bacterium
AAATAGTTTTCAAACATATGGGTTCCCTGTCTGCCGACAGGCAGGCATCAGAGCATTAAAATTAATTATATTTGGATGAAAAGATTAATTCTCACCTTTTTCTTCACCATTCTGGCCTTTGGTGTATTGTTTTCCCAGGCCGGAAAGCTGAAAGTTGGCATGAAAGTTCCCGAGTGGGTCTTTCCTGATGCCGACAAAAAGGAATTCACAATGAACTCATGGCCCGGCAAGGTCCTTCATATCAATTATGTCGATCCTGATGAATCGCACCTTAACGATGAATTCAATGATGCCGTCGAAAAGGCAATCAAAATCGACAAGAGGATAGATATTGAAAACTACATGGGATTCGGCATTGTCGACACCAAATCGACCTGGAAGCCAAATAGTCTGATAAGGGCTATGGCCGGCAACAGGGCAAAGAGATACAACACTACCGTTCTGTTTGATTTTGATGGTAAATTACAGTCCGACTGGGGTTTACCTAAGGACAGCTACACTGTTGCTATAGTTGACAAAAACAGGGTATGCAGGTATATTCATTCAGGGAAGATTCCCGCGACTGAGCATGAAAAGATCATCCGGCTGATCATTGAACTGACCAAAGAATAACTCAATCGACCTCGCTGATATCCGTTATGTCGGTCCCCAGTTTTGCCTTAATGCGCTGGAGGTCGTTTTTCATTATTGCTATTGACTGGAAGATTTGTTTCTCAGGCATTACAGGTTCCGGCAGTTCATTGCTGATATAATTAACGAATTTCCATATTTCCCTGACCTCATTTATATGTATCTCATAAGGCTCATAAAGGGGATTCAGGGAGAAAAGAGTCAGTTTTCCCGTTTTCCGGATGTTGTTCTCAACGATCTTGAATACTATTCCGTCGTCGATGGTAAATACTATATAGGCTTTTCCGTTTACCAGTTCATTCCAGTCCTGGAGATATTCTCCCGTCACCCACGATCCTTCAGGTATCGGAAACATCGAATCGCCCTTCAGCTGGAAGGCTCTGTATTTTCTTTTGTCGGAAAGGAAAGGAAGGTTGAATACCGGGAGTTCCCCGATAAATTCAGGGTCGGCATATCCGGTTGTATATCCTGCCTTGGCCTTTTCAGAAACCATTTCGATGTTCTCCCGGTTTTCTGAATTTACCGTTGTGGTCAGAACGCGCAGGTTACTCCCCTTCACATAGGCATCGTACCCTCTTTCCAGCTCACCCAGCTGGCTTTCCGACAGTCCGGCAATGTCGATCTTGAGAAGAGTGTCAATCGACAGGTTGAAATACCCCGAAAATGACACAAGAACATCTATTCCGGGCTGGGCCACGCCGTTCTCATACCCGCTGAGGGTTGAACGCTTCAGGTCAAGGGCTGCTGCCATATCATCCTGGGTACGCCCCTTCCTTTTTCTCAAAAATTTTATGTTCGACGCGAAGTACATGAAAAATGATTATATTACAATCATTAATTTGATTAAATTCTAATCAAAAGTATAATATGTTTTCGGGAAATGCAAATATTTTTCAGAAAAATTTCTCATTGTCAGTGTGAGTCGGATACTTTTTAACACGAAAGTCATTTTACAATGTTCATTGCAGGCAATACGGAAAGATATATTCTTCATCTCGATATGGATACATTCTTCGTATCGGTCGAGAGGCTTCGCAACAGCAGGCTTGTCGGAAAGCCTGTAATAATAGGAGGTCTGTCGGACAGGAGTGTAGTATCGAGCTGCAGCTATGAAGCCCGGAAATACGGCGTCAGTTCGGCGATGCCGATGAAAATGGCCAGAAGCCTTTGTCCCGATGCGATCATAATCAGGGGCGACATGGAGGCTTACAGCAATTATTCGCACATGGTGACGGATATAATTGCCGAACGATCTCCCCTTTATGAAAAAGCATCGATCGACGAGCATTACATTGATCTGACCGGCATGGACCGCTTTTACGGCTGCTACAAATGGTCGCACGAGCTGAGGCAGTACATAATAAAGGAGACCGGTCTCCCGATATCGATAGGGCTTTCGGTAAACAAGACGGTATCGAAAATAGCGGCGGGAGAAGCAAAGCCGAACGGCGAAAGGGAAGTGACAAGGGAAAGGGTTCATCCTTTTCTTGATCCTCTGTCGATAAGCAAGATACCCATGATCGGCCGGAAGACCTACCACACACTCCGTTCGATGGGAATTGCCACCATTTACACCCTGAGGAATATCCCGGCCGAAATGCTTGAAACGCTTATGGGCAAAAACGGCAGGGAGATATGGAAGCGGGCCAACGGCATCGACTCCAGCCCCGTGATCAGCTACTCGGAGCGTAAGTCTATAAGCAGTGAACATACCTTCGACAAGGACACCACCGACATGACAAAACTGAACCGGCTTATTTCAGGCATGGTAGAAAAGATAGCCTATGAGCTCAGAAAACAGGAAAAGCTCACCTCATGCGTAACGGTAAAAATAAGGTATTCAAACTTCGACACCCACACACTGCAGAAAAGGATACCATACACCTCCTTCGACCATGTTCTTTCAGGTGTGGCAAAGGAGCTTTTCGGCAGGCTTTACCAGCGACGCATGCTGATAAGGCTGATAGGCGTCAGATTCAGCCACATGCTTAGAGGCGTCCCGCAACTTGACATCTTTGATGACACTTCTGAAAAGGTAAAGCTCTACCTCACCATGGACAGTATCCGAAACCGCTTCGGCTACGATGCCGTACGACGGGCCGCCGGAGTAATGACTGCCTCGGAAAGGGAGGAAAAAGCCCGGCGACAACTCGAAAATGCCGCCAACGAACAGAAGATGATGGAGGAGAGACTTAAGAAATATATGATGTACGGACATTAAGACCTCCCTTACTTCAGGGGGCAGTGTGTAAAAACGGGCAGGAGCAGTCAAAGCTTTTTAAAAATGTATCTGAACTGTCATTCATATTACAGTCTTCGCTACGGGATGATGTCCGTGGAACAGCTGGTACAGTGCGCTGCAGATGCAGGAGAGGAATGCATTGCAATGACCGATATCAACAATTCGACAGCAATTCCCGGGTTTGTAGGCGAATGCATCAAAAAAGGAATAAAACCGCTTGCCGGGATAGAGTTCAGAAACAGGAATGACTTCCTTTACATCTGCATTGCCGCAAACAATGAGGGACTGAAGGAACTTAACGAATTCCTGTCGTTCCATAACCTTGAGAAGACTCCCCTGCCCTTCCCTGCTCCTGAGTTCTCCAATGCCTACACCATTTACCGGCTTTCCGGGATTCCGGCAAGACCGCTGTTCGGAAATGAACGCATCGGAATAAGACCTTCCGAGATCAACAGTCTGATGACAACGCGGAATTCAGCCGCCAGAAACTCAATGGTGCTTCTTCAGCCCGTCACATTTGCTTCGGAAGATGACATCTTCGCTCATAAAAGCCTCAGGGCAGCAGACAACAACATCCTGCTGAGTCACCTGAAAGCATCCATGTGCGCGGGAGAAGATGAAATCATAATGACTCCGGAAAAGAAAGACTATCTGTTTCGCGAACACAGATGGCTGATGAACAATACAGCAAAACTGATGAACGACTGTTCGCTGAACTTCGATCTTAAGACACCTAAAAACAAGAAAGTATTCTCTGCAAGCAGGTACGACGACAGGCTCCTGCTCGAGAAACTGGCCTGGGACGGTATGGCATACAGGTACGGCAGGCATAACAAGGAAGCGGAAGAAAGGATAAGGCATGAACTTGACATCATCGACAAACTCGGATTTTCAGCCTATTTCCTTATAACATGGGATATAGTAAGGTACTCCATGGCAAGGGGTTTTTATCATGTAGGGCGTGGCAGCGGAGCAAATTCCATAGTAGCTTACTGTTTGAAAATCACTAATGTTGACCCCATTGATCTAAACCTGTACTTCGAGAGGTTCATAAACCCAAAAAGAAGCAGTCCTCCCGACTTCGACATCGACTATTCATGGAAAGAAAGGGATGAGGTCATCGATTATATTTTCAAGAGATACGGGAGAAAGCATACTGCCCTTCTCGGAACCATAAACACCTTCAGGGGAAAGTCGATAGTGCGTGAACTTGGAAAGGTCCACGGGCTTCCAAAGTAAGAGATCGACAAGCTGATCGACAACCCGGTTTTGGAAGCAAACAGGAATGAGATAAGTGAACTGATCTTTTCAACAGGGCTCCGGATAGCCGATTTTCCGAATATAAGGAGCATCCATGCCGGAGGTATCCTGATCTCAGAGGAGCCGATAAGCTGTTACACGGCGCTGACATGCCGCCCAAAGGATTTCCGGTGACTCAATGGGATATGTACACCGCTGAGGAGATAGGCTTTGAAAAGCTCGACATCCTGAGCCAGCGCGGGATCGGCCACATACGCGAAAGCGCCGAAATAATACTCAGAAACAGGGCTATAGGCATTGATGTCCATGATATCGGGAAATTCAAGAACGATCCGAAGGTAAAGGACTGCCTGAGAAGAGGCGATACGAAAGGCTGCTTTTATATAGAAAGTCCGGCAATGAGAGGACTTCTCCGAAAGCTCCGGTGCGACAACTATCCCACCCTGGTGGCGGCAAGCTCGATAATCAGGCCGGGCGTTGCCCGTTCGGGAATGATGAAGGAATATATCCACAGGTTCAATAACCCCAATAGGTTCAGCTATATCCACCCTGTAATTAAAGAACAACTTGAAGAGACATTCGGCGTGATGGTTTACCAGGAGGATGTGCTCAAGGTCTGCCATCATTTTGCAGGTCTCAACCTTTCCGACGCCGACACGCTGAGGAGGGCAATGAGCGGAAAGTTCAGGTCGAAGCAGGAAATGCAGAAGATCGCCGAAAGCTTCTTCCTGAATTGCCGTGAGAAAGGCTATAGCGAGGATATAATTAAAGAAGTGTGGCGGCAGATCGAATCGTTCGCCGGATATTCATTCTCAAAAGCCCACTCGGCATCCTACGCGGTCGAAAGTTTTCAGAGCCTTTACCTTAAAGCCCATTTCCCCCTCGAATTCATGGTTGCCGTGATCAATAATTTCGGGGGTTTTTACAGGACATGGGTGTATGTTCATGAAGCCCGCGGGTGCGGCGCAACCATTCATCCTCCGTGTGTCAACAAAAGCACTTACAAGACAACAATATACGGATCGGATATCTATATCGGTTTCATTCATATCCAAAATCTTGAAGAGAAGTTTGCCCGGTCGGTCGAAGTGATCCGCGCTAAAGGCGGTCCCTTCACAAGCCTGAATGATTTTATCGACAGGCTTTGCCCCGGCCTCGAACAGCTTATCCTGCTTATCAGGACGGGAGCATTCCGCTTCACCGGGAAAAAGAAAACCGTACTGCTATGGGAAGCGCATATGTATGTCAATGGAATAAAACACAGGAACATCCGGTCACTTTTTCCACAGCCGGTCCGAAACTTTTCCCTTCCCGACCCAGACCTGGGCCACGACAAACTGGATGACGCCTATGATGAAATCGAACTGATCGGATTCCCGGTCACTCTAAGCTGGTTCGATATGCTCAGTACCTCGTTCAGGGGGGAAATAATGGCAAACGACATGCTCAGCCATCGTGGCAGGAAAGTCAGGATGGTCGGTCACCTTGTTACAATCAAGCATATCAAGACAATAAAAGGGGAATGGATGAATTTCGGATGTTTTATCGATCCGGAAGGAAACTTCTTCGACACAACTCATTTCTCACAGTCGCTGAGCAAGTATCCGTTCAGGGGAAGCGGAACCTATCTTATTCTGGGAAAAGTTGTGGAGGAATTCGGATTCCCCTCACTTGAAGTGGAAAAGCTTGCAAAGCTTCCTGTAAAGCCCGACAAGAGATACTGATTCAGCTTATTATAATTCCTTCCCCGGAACAATATCAATACCGGTTGTTCTTTCTGAAAACAGAAGCATCGGATGCAATTGAAATTTTCCTGAAGCCTATAATCCAGAAATAAATGAAGAGTGGAATGAATATGGAAAGGAAAAACGGAGAATTGGCCATAAGCAGGAAATCGTACAGACCATGAAACACAAAGGGCAGGAAGAAAGCCAGAATCAAATAAACACCGCGGAACTTCGGATAAAACTTTGCCAGCCCGAAATAATACCCCATCACTACTCCGAACAGGGCATGAGCCGGAACAGCCGTCAGAGCCCTGACAATGCCGACGGAATATCCGCCGGAGAAAACGTAAAGTATGTTTTCGATTCCTGCAAATCCCAGCGAAATATAAACAGCATAAACAATGCCGTCAAACCTTTCATTGAAATTACTGCTCTTCCAGAAGAAAAGCAGAAAGGCAAGATATTTCATTCCTTCCTCCGTCAGGCCTGCCACTATGAAAGCAATCCAGGCGGCATTGGAAATACCTTCGAGCTTCTCCGCGGGCACTGAAAGCTGCTTCTCAATAAATACTACAGGTAATACTATTATAGCTCCTATTGATAAGGCTTTTAACAAGTAGAAAATCGGTTCTTTTTCATATATGTCCCGGCTATAGATATAAAAGGCTATAATAAAGATGGGCGCAAGTGAAATAAATAAGAGATTGTTGAACATGGCCTTGAGATTAAAGTTAAGCTCACTCACTTGTTTGTCTTGATACTTTAAGGATACCCTTGATGCCCTGGATCTTGCGGATTATTCCGTACAGAACATCATTATTAGGTACCATTATACTGAACATTCCTTCCGACATACCGTCTTCGACCTTGTAACTGAAGCTTCTCACTGTCACATTGTATCCTGCTATGACATCGGCGATTTTGTTTCCTATACCTATGTCCTCTATGCCTGAGACCTTGATAAGGGCATTGAATGTCGGAGCTCCCCTGGCCTTGGTCCACCTTGCAGTCACTATCCGGTAAGAATAGCGTGACATCATGTTATGGGCATTGGGGCAGCTGGTCCTGTGGATTTTAATTCCTTCCGATATTGTAACAAATCCGAATATGGAGTCTCCAAAAACCGGGTTGCAGCATTTTGCAAGCTTGTAACCGAGTCCGTCGACCTTTTCTTCAATTACCAGAAAATCAGAATAGACGGAAGCATCTGTATCCCTTGATTCTTTTTCAGGAGCCGGCACAAGGGGCATAACGTTAGCTGCTTCCTCCTTTTCTCCCCTGAGCAGGACTTCCTTTATCTCAAGCAGGTCGAGTTTTCCGGATTCAATGCTGCAGTACAGGTCCTGTGCATTTTTGAACTCGTAATGATTAATAAGCTTCTGAATTACATGATCGTTGTAGTTCAGCTTCCAGTTCTTCAGCCTGCGCATCAGCATCTCCTTGCCTTCCGCGGCCGATTTTATTCTTTCCTCGCCCAGTGCCTGTCTGATCTTTGTTTTGGCCTTGCCTGTAACCACGAAGGAAAGCCAGTCCTGTTTGGGTTTCTGATTTTTTGACCTGATAACTGATACATGATCCCCGTTCTGAAGCCGGTATCTAAGTGTCACATTGCGTCCGTTAACCTTTCCTCCCACGCATGAAGCGCCCACGTCCGTGTGGATGTCGAATGCAAAATCGAGAAGGGTTGAGCCCGCGGGAAGCTGCCTCAGGTGGCCCTTGGGAGTAAAGACAAAGACCTCGTCAGTATATAGACCCGGCCGTACCTGGTCGAGAAAAGCATCACCCTCTTTTTCTGTCGATTCAAGTATATCACGCATCTTGCCAAGCCACACATCGAGCCCACCCTCTCCCTTGATACCTTTGTATTTGTAATGAGCTGCCAGACCTTTCTCGGCTATCTCATCCATGCGCGATGACCTGATCTGCACTTCGACCCATTTACCCCTGGGGCCTACCACCGTTGTGTGAAGTGATTCGTAACCATTTGATTTTGGAACGGATATCCAGTCGCGCAAACGGCTGGGATTGGGCTGGTAAAGATCTGTTACAACTGAGTAGACTCTCCAGCAATCGGCTTTTTCGTTCTCCTGTTCACTGTCGATAATGATCCTGACAGCAAACAGGTCGTATACCTCATCAAATTCCACTCCCTGCTTTTTCATTTTAAGCATTATGGAATGAATCGATTTTGTCCTGCCCTTGATTTCATACTTAAAGCCAAGGCTGTCGAGCTTATCCTTCAGCGGAGCGGAGAACTCCCTGACAAGCTTATTTCTTGAGGCAGCGGTCTGCCTAAGCCTTCCTTCAACATAGCTAAACTGTTCCGGCTCAAGATACTTGACTGCCAGATCCTCCATTTCCGACTTGATGTTGTAATAACCCAGACGGTGAGCCAGGGGCGCGTATAGGAAATAGGTTTCGGAAGCTATGGGCAGCTTATCCTTTTCAGGCGCATTATCTAGGTCTCTCATATAATCGAGCCTCTCCACCAGCTTGATAAGTATCACCCTGACGTCGTCGGCAAGGCTGAGAAGAAGTTTTCTGAAATTCTCCGACTGGTACGAAGCCTGAGTCGAATCGATGCCGGTTATCCTGTTAAAGCCCTGCAGTATCTCAACCACCTTAATACCGAACTCCTTCTCAAGTTCCTGGGGTGTTATCGACAAACTTCCGTAGGAGTCGTGGAGGAGCGCTGTTATGATTGTATTGGTTCCCAGGCCCATTTCGCCGGCAACTATTGATGCCACCGACAGGGCATGTTCAATTTCCGGTTTCCCCGTGAGAATTGACTTGCCCGCGCATGCTTCAATTGCCAGCTCAAGGGCACGCCTAATTTTTCCGGCGTCACCTGGTCCCAGTGTGCTGCCTGCCAATTTAAGCAGATTACGGTATGCACTTTTGATTTTCTGAGATTCGGTCATGGTCAGTTTCCGGAGTATGCATTCACTCCTGAAACTTACAAATTATGACAGATTCCAGCAATATTTCAGGCCAAATAAATTCAATGTCCCGGATTATCGACAAACCGGTCTTACTTTGGTACAGTCTCGTGCTCCATCTTTTCAAGATTTTCGAGTCCTTCTATCCCAAAATCATCCGACAGCCGCGCTAGACTTTTCAGATCGATGTCACCCCTTATTGAAATGAGGGTATTATTGCCTGGTCCTCCGCTAATAACCAGAAGTTCAGATATTTTGTCTCCTTTCTGTCTGGCAAGAAACCTGGTTTAATCCTTACCTTCCTTTTCCTTACAGTCCCGATAATTTTTTTTATATCTACCCTACTATATATTAACAAATGTCCGTTTCAGGGATGACGTATGAGGAACGATTTCATTATAGCAAAACAAAAAACAATGTAAATAAAAGAGAGGAGTAAATTTGTATTAAACCAAAATTAATTCTAAATTTGCACCGCGAATTTGTAAAGCTGAATAAGTAGTTTAACTGCTTTGAAAGCAACAGTCGGAAAGTTCTTTAAGGCAGAGTCAAACCAGTCCGGATCAGGTGGCAGATCGTCATGAAATGCTGTTAACACATGGCCGGGAATAATATATGGAATGATTTAGTAGCTCAGCTGGTAGAGCACATCCCTTTTAAGGATGGGGTCCTGGGTTCGAGCCCCACCTAGATCACGAAAAACCCGGATTCACTCCGGGTTTTTACGTTTATATTCAGAATCACTGAATCTCAATTGCCTTTTCTCTCCTGTAACAAAAACGGAATTATATTCTCCGGCCTGGTTTTTTTCAGTCTTTACCGGCGGTATATTCCGGATTCTGTTGTTGTCTCTGCCTGTTCACTTCGAAAGTACGGGAATCTGACGGTTAATCGATTCTTCGAGAGAGATAAGGGTTTCTGTCCTGACTATTCCCGAAATATTCTGGATCTTGTCTGTAAGAATATCCCGGAGATGTTCATTGTCACGGGTATAAACCTTGATAAAAAGGGAATAGTTGCCGGTAGTGTAATGGCATTCTATAATTTCAGGAATCTTCCTGAATTCCTCGACAATATCGCGATAATGACCCGGATGATCCAGAAACACACCAATATAGGCACAGGTCTTGAATCCGACGAGTGCAGGATCAACCTTGAACTCGGATCCCTTAATCACACCGGTTTTTATAAGCCTCTGAACCCGCTGGTGAATGGCAGCGCCGGAAACATTGCATTCCCTGGCAACTTCAAGATAAGGGATCCTGGCATTTTTAGTAATGATATCCAGAATCTTCTTATCCAGATTATCTATTTGAACATTTTCACTCATCACAGAAGATTTAGATTAACAGATTTGTAGTATTCTTTTTTAGTAGTTACAAAATTAAAGATATTTCCAAAAATTCCTATAAGGAATTGAAATTCTTTTACTCTAAAAACTTACAGATTTAGGAGAAACTTTCAGGAGAGGGCCTGAAAAAGGCTATTATGCTATCTGTTAATCCATCCGATTATTTCATTGACATCCAAAATTTGCTTATCCTCCAGGTATTTTTTAATTCCTTCAATTATTTTGACTGCAGATTCCGGATCGATGAATGAAGCGGTTCCGACCTGAATTGCAGCGGCTCCAGCCAGCAGGAATTGCAGGGCGTCTTCAGCCGTCAAGATCCCTCCGATTCCTATAACCGGAATTTTCACGGCATTAGCTGTCTGCCAGACCATCCTCAGGGCAACAGGCCGTACAGCCGGACCCGAAAGGCCTCCTGTAACTGTTGAAAGGGATGGTTTCATGTTTTTTACATCAATTGCCATTCCCAGAAGGGTGTTAATCAGTGAAATGGCATCAGCTCCTTCTTCCTCCGCTATCCTTGCAAAATCAGTAATACTGGTAACATTCGGTGATAGTTTTACAATCAGGACCCGCGGCCAAACCGACCTTACCGCCCTGATGACCTCCCTTGCCGATAGCGGATTGGTACCAAAAATCATCCCGCCCTGCTTTACATTCGGACATGAAATATTCAGTTCGATGGCAGGTATATTCTCCAGTCTTACAATTCTCTCTGCAAGAGCAACATAGTCATCGATACTACTACCGTTTACATTCACTATCACGTTCGTATCGTAAGCCGAAACAACAGGATATATATTGTTTTCAAAGTAATCGATTCCCTTGTTCTGAAGTCCCACTGCATTAAGCATTCCCGAAGGGGTTTCTGCCATTCTCGGATAGGGATTTCCCTCCCTTGCTTCCATTGTGGTGCCTTTCAGGATTATTCCACCCAGGAGGGATACATCAAAGAAGTCATCGAATTCCGAACCATACCCGAAGGTGCCGGATGCAGTCATCACCGGGTTTTTGAGCTTCATTGCTCCAATAGCAACATCCAGTTTTACCATTTCAAATCCTTTGTGTTAAAAACCGGTCCATCTGTACAGCTGCACAGTTTTCCACGAACAGTATCCACAACGCAGCATAGACACACCCCGAAACCGCATGCCATAAGATGTTCCAGCGACACCTCACAGTCTGTGCCAGTTTCGCGGCAATAGCCGGCAACGGCTTTCATCATGGGTTCGGGACCACAGCAGTATACATGGTCAAAACGTTCATTCCTGAGGATGGAATGGTCGGTAAGGTAACCCTTCTCACCCCTTGAACCGTCTTCCGTTGTAAGCCACACCGGACCAATGCTTTCATATTCACTGTATTCGACAATTCTTTCAGAATCCCTGAATCCCAGAAGCAGCTGAGGTTTCAAACCCCTTGACTTCATATACCTGCCCAGAAACAGTAGGGGCGCTATTCCGCATCCACCCCCGGCCAAAAGTATGCTGCTGTCCTTTCCGGGAATTGTGAATGAATTTCCCAGCGGATAGACCAGATTCAGTTTTTCTCCTGTTTTCAGCCGCGAAAGACGGCGGGTACCGCTTCCTGCAATCTGAATAAGCATTTTAATTGAATTGGATGCATAATCAACATCATGGATAGAAAAGGGGCGGCGGAGAAAAGTATCAGGACTTCCTTCCACCTTAAGCTGTGCAAACTGACCGGGTTTAAGCTCAGGCAGCTGTTCAGCCGTCGTCAGCTCAAGAATGAAAATGTCGGAATTCAGTCTGGTATTATTCTTAACTGTGAAGTATTCAACTCTCTTTGCCATCGGCAAGGTCTTTTCCGCAAAGATAAGCAATGAAGTGCTTGCTTAAAACAAAGCTCAGTGTTTAGAAGGGAAAAATTCCTCGAAGCTATTGTCATCAAAAAACCATACTATCCTGATTACACTCTGTCCCCGGGCTGCTCTGGGGACCAGGTTTTCATTCCTTATAATTTCAGATAATTTTTCAGGCGTTTCATCAGGTTTATTTTGCACAGACTTATGTTGCAGAACCTCATTCTGTAAAGCTGCAGTCGGCAGAGCTTCACTCTGTACAGGTTCCTGCTGAACAGGCTCTTTTTCAATTGAATCTTTCTCAGGTGATAAATCAAGACCCCCAAAGAGATTACCAAATGTCTGCTCCTTGTACATTGATCCTTTTCCAAACAAGAGCCATTCCGTGGAAATAAAGGGGTATTTCTCAAGCATTTTCAGGATGAAATCCAGACTTGGATTGTTCCTGCCCGATAAAATGTGAGATATTCCTGATGCCTGAACATTAATATCAGCTGCCAGCTGAGCAGATGTTTTGTTTTCCTTTATAAGAAACTCCTGTATCCTGTCTTTCATCGTAAATGTATAATATATACTATTCTAAATCAGCATTATTTACAAATCAGAAACCATATCTGATTACAAATTAATGTCATACGACAATATTCTAATAAGAATTCCATAAGTACATGTTCTATTACAAATGTAATTCATAAATAGTTTACAAACATAACTTAATCGTATTTACAAATGTAACGAAACAATATGAACCCTTGCACGAATTAAATGCATATTAAATAACGTTCAACAGATCTAAGCTGAAATATACCCTATAATATTGAAGAATTACTTAAGTTTAGGCATATATAAGTCTGGTATACTGTGCATTAATAAGGCATATCTCATATTTCTAAAGAATATAGTCATTCAGGTTAAATTAATATTGCATTATCACAACAGATAAACCATATATATCATAGATTATTAATACTTTATAGATATATGATATTTTGTTGCTGAATTAATTACAGATGTAATGATTATTGTGATTATCGTAGTGTTACATTTGTAAAATAATGTTCTTTTTGAATTGTTTACATATGTAATTTGCCACTTTTTTGAGCCGCGTTACATATTTCAATCCCTTTAACACGGACAGGTTGAAACATTGCAGTTTTAAAAGCGGATATTCCCGTCCCCTGCTCTTTGTGATTTCAAATATTCAATTGTAGGGAACTTGAGGAAATTCAAAATACATCTTCCTGTTTGCGGTTTTATCAGAAAGTTTTTTTTTCTTTAGCCTTAAATCCTTGTTTTATGACCAGTTCAAAATCCCGTTTTTCAATTCCCCTTCATTACCAGATATTAATATTGTTGCTTGCAGGAGGTCTGTTTGGATATTACTTTTCAGATTTAACCAAATACACCAACTGGATCGGGGAAATATTTCTGCGGTCTCTGAATATGATAATTGTTCCATTGATTTTCTGTTCCATAACAACAGGTGTGGCAAGTGTCGGCAGCAGTGGTAATCTGGGAAGACTTGGAGCGAAGACTCTTGGATTTTACGTTTTCTCAACTCTTGTGGCAATCTTAACCGGCTTGCTTCTGGTTAATGCAGTAAAGCCCGGCGTGGGTGCCGATCTTGGTTTTGTTGAGCCTGTTGAAGGTGTTGCAGCAGCCTCGGACAGCTTCAGCCAGACACTGATCAAGATTATTCCCACAAACATTATCGAAGCCCTGGCAGAGGGCCAGATGCTTTCAATAATATTCTTCGCGATCTTGTTCGGCTATTTCCTTACCAGGATCGACGAAAAGCCGCAGCAGCTTATATCAGACGTTCTGAACGGGATCCTGGATGTAATTATGAAGATAACAATGCTGGTCATCAGGTTTGCACCTGTGGGTATTTTCAGCATTACCGCCAAAGTAATTGCCCAGCAGGTAATTAGTGGCAATGGCATTGAAGAAATCATTTCAAGGCTGGGATTGTATATGTTAACGGTTCTGGCAGGCATCTTTTTCCATTTTCTCATCACCCTCTCCCTGGCATTGAGGTTTATGGGAAAAGTAGATCCGATAAAGCATTTACGGAACATGGCCACTCCGATACTTACGGCATTTTCTACCTCATCGTCAAATGCAACCCTTCCACTAACAATGGAAGCGGTTGAGAACAAGGATGGCGTTTCGGGCAAAATATCCAGCTTCACCCTGCCCCTTGGCGCTACCATCAACATGAACGGAACAGCCCTGTATGAATGCGTGGCCGTGGTCTTTATCGCCCAGGCATATGGTGTTGACCTCAGTTTCGGTCAGCAGATGATCGTGGTATTCACGTCGCTTCTGGCAGCCATTGGTTCAGCCGGGATTCCCATGGCAGGACTGGTAATGATGGCGGTGGTGCTTAAGGCTGTCGGGCTTCCCCTGGAAGGAATAGGATTACTTCTTGCTGTTGACCGGATTCTAGATATGTTCCGTACCACCCTCAATGTTTATAGTGACACCTGCGCTGCCGTGATCATTGCAAAATCAGAGGGAGAAGAACTGAATATCTGATCTTCAGAATATAAATGAGAACCGTATCTCCGGGCTTCCGTATATTCCCCAGACATCATCGCTCAAAGTCCACAGGAACGAAATATTCAGCGACGATCTCTCACCTAACTGTTGCCGGATGCCGCCTCCTGCAAGAACCATCCCCGCGTGGAACCTGTCTGAATCATAGGGAGTATTTTTGAAGAATGACGATTCAAGGCTGAGCAGTTCATATTCTGCATGCAGAAATAATCCTGCATGCAGGCCCAGCGGTATGGCATTGTGCAGGTCCTGCAAAAACAAATACTCGATATAACTTTTCCCTCCGTAAATAAAGGTACGTGCTTTGTATAATTTATAGTACTGAAAGACAGGTCCCGCCGCGATGCCAATCCTCGGCAGCACCCATAATCCAATAACAGGCGAGACCTGTATGTCGGTATAGGTGCCGAATTGCAGATTAAAATTCCCTCCAAAGAACAACCTTTCTTTCAGCGGCGGTATTTCCTTGTCCGAAGTTTGCCCGTCAGCGCTGATCAACGCGTTCTGTAAGAACGCCACAAGAAAAAGCACAAGGCATATCTTAGTGATTGATTTATATTTTTTTATCCGATAAGTTATCATAAAACTGTTTTGTAACTTTACATTAGAGGCCGTAAAATTAACGAAAAAATCAATCTCTGCTATAAAGCCA
>JAAYQC010000222.1 GCA_012519515.1 Bacteroidales bacterium
CAACCGCCCGCGCTAAACGTGGTCGCTATGATTACCAAGGACCAAACCCGCGTATCGGAGAAAAAACACAACAATGCCTTGCACCGTACGGCGCACAAGGTGCGCCGTACGGTGAAGGCTGACGTTGGCCAAGGAGAGAATGATCATGAGCAAAGCTGATCTGTTGTTCAAAGGTGTCGCATGCCTCGGTGTGTTACTCGGCATCGTCAATACTACCCTACAATGGCTTGACCGTCGCAGGAAGCTTACCGTAACCATCCTGTCCCACCGTTCCGATGACGATCGTGGTGAAGTGAAGGCTCGCGTGACGAATCCTGGCAAGCGTGAAATTCATGTTGCGGGAGTTGATCTTGAGGCATTCTTTCCCAACGAACACCGCTGGGCCAAGGTTGACGAAAAGCCACCTCGGTTTACACGTCCCCTGCCGGGGCCGCTGCCACCGGAGACGTCAAGCGTGGTCACTTTCACCGCGCACGATACATTCGCAGCGAACATCGCAGACTCATTCCGGGTTCGCGTCAGAACAGAAACAGCCAAAGTCTTCACGAGTGCTCCGCACCCAGTCAAAGCCAAGGAGGTCAAGACATGAGCGATATACGCTTTGCATGTGCGGAATGCTGCCAGCCACTCGAAGCTGACCCGAGCATGGCGGGGGGTGAGATTCACTGCCCGCAATGTACGGCGGGCATCACGATCCCCTCCGAATCAACACGCCCCCCGGAAGCAGCCGAACCGACGGCGGCCTCGGCCCCGCCGCCGATCCCAAAGGAATCAACGCCTCCTATACCGAAGAAGCCGAGCCTATTCTGGCGTCGCGTAGCAGCGGTTGTGGTGGACATGTTGCTTCTTCATGTCTTTGTGTTCATCGGCACAGCCGTCACCGGCACATTCGTCTTCGGTCTCTTCCTCGCATGGTTTGGATTCTTCATCCTCTGGTTCATCGTTGCGCTGAAGCGCAACACGACTCCGGGCAAAGCCCTCGCGGGCATTGTTACTAATCTCATGGACAACGGCAGTGAGAAATCCCCGCGTCTGCTGTTGCGCTTTGCCATCACATGGATTCCGCTGCTCTTCCTCAGCCTGCCCGCCTTTGAGCTTGGGCAGGGCGAACAGCTTCTGTTGGTGTCCCTCCTCCAGTGGATCGCTCTCCTCTGGTATGTCGCCCTCCTCATTGGTCTGGTTGCCACGCACGGTAAGGGCGGCATCCAAGACGCAATTTGCAAGAGCGAATCAGTTCTCCATATCACGGAAGCCCTGTCAGGCGGTCGAAAGGCTGCCCTCTGGATTTGTACCGTGGTGCTCATCGTTGAAACCGGAATCTCCATGCTACCCTCTGATGAAGGGCCGGAGAACGGGGAAGCACCAAATGTCACCGTGCCGCAAGGCACGGGATTGCCATTCGAGTCCCTACGACTTACCGCCCACACGGTAATTGGCGGATTCAGAGAGTTGGACTTTCTGGAGGACGACATATCGCAATGGAACGGGACAGCTTCTGTCGTTTCGAAAGATGGAGGAAAGCTCTATCTGGTTTCAAACAGTCACGTTCTTGGCCTTCAAGAGTTGGCACAAAGCGACGATCTCACCGATGGGGTTCCCGAGATTAATGCGTATGTGTTAGTAGTACAATTCGCATCTGGAAAGGAGGTGCCCGTTGTCCGTTTTGGCGATCAAGCAGGCTCTTTGGATTTAGCACTGCTTGAGGTAGACGCAACGGGTCTCGTCGAGGGCAGAGACTATGTGACCGTTCCTTTCGATAGCGCGATGAAAATTGCGGTTGGCGACGAGGCAGTTGTGGTTGGTTCGCCTCACGGACTAACCGGTACGCACACTTTCGGTCGAATTAGTGCGATAAGAGACCGCAATGAAGGCGAACCTTACAAAGCTTTCCAAACGGATGCAGCGATCAACCCTGGGAATAGTGGCGGCCCTCTATTCGTAAAACATCGCAACACATATAAATGGGCTGGCGTTAACACGTTCCTTATCGGAAGCGATAATCTTGGATTTGCGATAGCTGCTCATCACGTGTGGGACTCCAAGTATCATTGGTTTCCCGTGTCGCCACGAGGAGCGGCAGACGCTATCAACCAACTCTACGGACGGAGGGCGGTGGTTGAATAGGAAATTCAGGCCAACCATCGCCTGCACTTTACGTCGCTACGCGCCGAAAGTGAGGCGTGACGTTCTCCGACAATATACGAAATACAATGCGGCAGGATGAAGCGAAAGGTGTTATGCAACGGCAATGCCATGATAGTAATGCGAAAGGTACAAGCCCCATGGCCCGACCAGCTATGAGAGGGTA
>JAAYQC010000239.1 GCA_012519515.1 Bacteroidales bacterium
CGTAAGAATGAAGGAAAAGCCTTTTTCTCAAGAAATGGAATTGACTGGAAATCCATTGTAATCATATCAGTTACCGGTTTTATCCCCATGATATTGTTCAATTACAGATTTGTGATTCTTTATACTGCTCTCTCTCTTGCCTTCCTTGCAGCTTTCCGTCACTACCTTCACCGCCGGATAGGAGGCTACACGGGAGACACTCTGGGTGCCGTACAACAGATTACGGAACTGATCTTTTATCTTCTATTAACAGCAGTGCCTGCATCATGGATGAATTCCTCTGTCTTGTAAGACATACACGGACAGCCATGTCTGAAGGTATCTGTTACGGGCAGACTGATACGGACGTGGCCGACACCTTCTGTTCCGAGTATCCGGCAGTTGTCTCTCAGCTGGAAGGTATGGAATTCGACCTTGTTTACAGCAGTCCCCTGAAGAGGTGCCTTCGTCTTGCAGAGCTTTTCAGCAATAACGTACTGCCTGACAGCCGGCTCCTGGAAGTGAACTTCGGACACTGGGAGGGAGTAAGATGGGATGACATTTTCGGCTCGCCTGATGGCAAAAAATGGTTCTCTGACTATATTTCCATGCGCTGCCCGGGGGGCGAATCATTCATCGACCTGCAACAACGCGCGTGGTCATTCCTTCAGGATATCAGCGGCAAGGGGAAAAGAATACTTGCAGTGACACATGCCGGGCTGATGAGAGCCATGCTGGTAAGACTGGGACTGGAAGAGGCTGATACCGTTTTCGGTAAAAAAATCCCCTTCGGCGGAGTAGTGATGTTAGAAAAAACTCCGGGAGGATATATCTGCCAGACTAAATTGGAACCAAGATGAGTATACTCTGGATTTGTCTGTTGCTGTTACAGCACCAACCATGTCACCGCCAACAGCGATTAACTGAGAAAAATAATCATGCTTATCAATTTTGTTTAATTTCAATAAAACACCCAATAGGAGGATTACTTTGACAGACTACCATCAAAAAACTACTTGACCTTGACATACAGAATCAGAAGCAAAAGGATCACATATTCCATCACAAAACTCCCTGATATGCCGGGAAATAACCAAAAGGATTACTGTAATACTCCCATCACAAGACTCCCTGGATATGATATGCTCTGAAGGAGCATCCATCAGCCGGCAGCTTCTCTGAAAGAGAAGGATTTTAATAACCTCCGGTGAAACCGGAGGTACGGCACCCCCCCGGACGTTAAGCTCCGAAGAGCCTGCCCCGCTTTAGCGGGGGGCGTGACCCGTTTTAACAGTTTGTCCCATTGCTCTATATCATTATATGATATTATTAATCATTTTTTGATATTGTATGGTATAAACTATCTTTCTTACTGTTTAGCAATATTTATAATCCAACAAGCATAAATAGCTGACTATAATTCGCTATATCAAAACGATACGTAGTTAATGTATTATGGGTTGATGCAGTAAATGAGGATGTCGAATGATCTACTATCTCTTTGGCCTTCAAATTGCATAACAGAATTTAAAAATTATAATGAAATCTTACTACCTCAATACAAAATTCAAATTTGGAAAATTTAAAGGTAAAACCCTGAGAGAGATTTTACGCATCCAGCCGTCATATATTGATTGGTGTATAGTTAACCTGGATCATTTTTATTTAAGTAATCAGACTATGAATAGAATATGGGGGTTCAAACCAGATTTTACATTAAGCCCTGGTGCTCAAGATATGCTTTTGCAAAAAGAAAACAATATGAAAACTGAGCGTGATGAAGAAGGGATATATGATGATCCCTGTGATAATGATTCTTATGATGAATATGACTGGGAGACAGAAGAATTTGATTTCCTGACTGATGGCCAGTATGGGGACTATGATGATTTCAGAGAATCTGGGGGGGATATGGATTATTTAAGGGATGTTTTGGGATATTAACATTATAATAAAAGCAACATATACTAACATTAATAATTACTGCTCCAATGGTCATCTTAGATATAATCCCGGCAAAAAGAAAACGAGGCCAGTAATATGTATAAGCTAATACAAATCCTGAAATTATGAAGCTAAGGAAACTATATGATCTGATGAACTCCATAATCTAATAGTTCTTGCATAATGGTTTTTTGTGTAATTTTAGTAGAATTAATTTTTTGAAAAATGATAGAGAGATTAGAATTCAATGATTTTAGAATGTTTAAAGGGAATCAGGTTCTCGACATTAAACCAATAACTCTGTTTATAGGACCGAATAATTCTGGAAAATCAACGCTTATTAAGTTATTAAAACACATAATAAAGATGATTACTTATAGGAGGTACCACTGGAAGTATCATGAAGCAGATTCTGTTGATTATTTTGGTGAATGGACTCATACTTCTGTTATAACCTATAGTGAATTTGTCAAGACCTGTAGTGAATTTGATTCAGTATGTACTGAATATCAAAAGGATATTGATAAATTAACTGATGAATCAGGTGCAAACGAACCCATTAAGCAATTTATGATTGATGAGATAGCTATAAGAGGCGATGGAGTTTGTGCAATGTATACTTCGGTCCATTATATAAAAAACAATATTTGCCTAGCCACTGAAGAACCCAATTTTTATACATTGAAAGATCCTGAATATATGGGAAAGAAAGATCCTGAATATATGGGAAAGCTTACTATTCATTTTGAAAACATATTTAACAATCAAAACAAGATAATTCATGGCAGAAATGAAAAGATCAAAGAGATTAGTCATTTTCTTAAAATTATTCAAGAATTAGAATTTCCTCAAGAATTATACCGAACCAATATAAGACTTGGTAATAAAAAACTGCCTTTGTTCAGTGTGAATGATACTAAAGGCAAAAACCTTGAGATTCGTCTTTATGAGCAGGCAAATTCAGAATTTATTAAAGTAACTAGTGCAGCTTATTTATCACATTATCTAAAGGACATTATTGTTTCAATTATGCAGAATGATTTGCTTTCAGAAAATTATAGATTGTCATTATCAAATGTTTTAGAATTTATAATTGAAGAATTCATTCTTTCTCCCTTATATAAGCTTGAAGCAGTTGATAATAAAATCATGTCATTTTCAGCCTATAGAGGACAGTTTATTAATGAGAAGAATTCTCAAGCCAACGATGCTATTAAAGCATTGATGGAGGATAAATCTTATGTTTTTGAGGAAAAAGTAAAAAGAGAAGAAGGAAGGGAATTAGTAATGCGGCACTTTTATAAAGAATATTATGAATTTCTCAAAAAATGGCTACAAGAATTTGAAATTGGAGAAGGTCTCATAATAGACGATAAACAGCTTGATATTTTTAAAATAATTTTGGAAAAGGACCTGGAAAGATTTCCATTTGAATTAGGATTTGGTAATCAGCAACTTCTTCCATTAGTGTTAGGATTGCTTAATAATTTATCGGGAATAACTATAATTGAAGAACCCGAGAGTCATCTGCATCCATATTTACAATCAAAACTAGCTGACTTTTTTGTGGATGCCATTCAGTTTAAAAAGGACTTATCAACTCAACTAATCATAGAAACTCATAGTGAGTACCTGATTAGAAAGCTTCAGTACCTTGTTGCTAACAAAAGTATCAGATCCGAGGATGTGGCAATTTATTATATAAATAGAGCCGATCAAATTCCTGCAGGGGCCAGACAAATTCAAAAGATGGAAATAATGAAGGATGGCTCATTTAACTATGATTTTGGTCCCGGGTTTTTCGATGAAGCAGTAAATTTAAAGATTGAGCTTCTTAAACTTAAAAATGCTGTGAAAAACTGATTATGGAGATTTTTCTTGATAAAGATTTTGTAAAAGAATTTCCCAAAGGGATTTCAACTTTCGACAAAGAGCTTACAGAAGATTACTTTCGATTCTTAAGAAGACTTCGTAAGATCAGAATTAAAACAAATTTAACATGGGATGAATTTGAACATGAATTAAGAAGAAATGAAAATATTATATTGGAAAATATTATAAACCTTAATCCTCAGGAATTTGTTTTTAATGCTCACTTAGATCTTAGTATAGATCCGACCAGGGAGATATCGGCTTTTTCTTTGTTATTTGCTGAAGATGAGGATGCTGTAAGTTATTATAACGGCTGGGGTTTCGAATGTATCTGTTCCCGCAATTTCAACAATAAATGGAGTATTTATTCAGGATCAAGGCCAGATAGATGTATGAAAGTAACAAACAAATCGGACATTCCGGATATTATACACTTTACGAGTTATAATAAAATCCGGAATTTCAGACATCCGATACATGCGCTGATTATTTTCGATTTATACATTCTTGGTGATAAAGACAACCAAAGAATGAGAGACAATTTATTTCCCCTTCTTAAGAACTTGCTTATACTGCCCTCAAAGAATCAAACAATTGATCTAATGATCATTACTAAATTCAATGAATTTATTCCCGAAGATATCAAAGAAAAGTATGATCAAATAAATAATTTCCTAAATGAAACATTTGATGATGTAAGAATTCACTTGTCTTTGATAGAATACTCCAAAAAACATAAACCATACGATGATGCTTCTTTGAAAGCCAGAAGAATATATACTAACTATCTCCTGGTTAAATCAGATGACAGTTTTACATATTTTAGACCTGGTGGGAAAATAAATAATACGACTGATATAGAATTTAATTTTGTTTTTTACTCGCTAAATCCGGAATTTGTTATGTCAGAACTGAAATCAATAAAGAGCTATGTTGATAAAGTTCCTGCAAAAGTACCCTATGCGCCCAATAAACATAGAGTTCTTTTCTATCCAGATAAAAGGAATAGATTACTCAGCGAATTTGGATAAATTGACCGTAAGCATCCTGCACTAAAAACTAATTAACCGCTTCAAGATAGTAATTGGCGTAACCTGTTACCAGAAAACGACTTTCGGAAAGTAGTAATGCACCAAAAAGGGAAAGGATAGTGGGTAGTGTTTTCAAAAGGTGTTTTTGTGGTAGCTATAAAGAAAAGAGCCTCAAGTTAATTATCAAAATTATCAAGCCTTATCTTATATAGCGCTATTTTTTTCCGAAGAGTATTAATTGATCCATAATCCAATGCAAGACTTGCTTGTCTCTGATTACCTTTCTTAAGCCTGAGAACATATTTAATATGTTCTTTTTCAACATCCTTCCATTTTAATGATTTTTCACTGGGTGGATTTTTAAATCTTTCCGGAAGATCTTTTATGCTTGCACTGGTTTCACAGAAAACATATAATGTTTCAATCAGGTTCTCAAGTTCTCTAACATTACCAGGCCATGTATGATTTCTGAGCAACTGGCGAACATCCGCAGATAATTTAAGAATAGATTTTTTTCTTAACTCTTTCATTTTTCTCACAAGAAAGAAATCAATCATTTCATCTATTTCCTCACTACCCCTTGCCATAAGTGACGGCAGTTCAAGCTCTGCAATTGCGAGCCGGTAATATAAATCCCACCTAAAAATCCCAGCTTTACATAACTCAGGAAGGTTTTTATTGGTTGCCGCAATTACTCTGACATCTACTTTAATCGGATTCTTTTGAAGCGGTTGGATCTCTTTCTCTTGTAAAACTCTAAGTAAAGTCTGTTGAAGTTTTGGTGAAATATCTCCAATCTCATCGAGAAATATTGTCCCTTTATCTGCTCTTTCAAAAAGGCCTTTTCTATCCTCATACGCAAACGAGTATGAACCTTTCTTATACCCAAATAACTCGGCAGTTAAGAGTTCATCATTAAGGGCGCTACAATTTATAGCAATAAATGGTGCCTTCGCCCTGACGGAATTTTTGTGTATATAAGAAGCCAGGTGCTCCTTTCCTGTACCTGTTTCACCATTTATTAAAACAGTAACCCGGTCTGTATTTGCAATTTTATCTGCTTTATTATAAACTGGTAAAATACTATCAGTATACTTGAAATCATCAAATGTATTAATTCGATCTCGTTGGTCGACAATTAGCTCCTTCAAGATCGATGTTACAGGTAATGAAGAGGTTTCAGTTATTATTTCAATTAGCTCATTCTTACGAGATTTTGATTTTGTAGCAGGTCTCATTTGAACCAGTTTCGTATTGAGTTGAAGTGTGGTATGGCATATATACCATGCTACTTGCATTGCTGATGTGCCAGGTGAAAAGAAAATAGTAACGCTATCATCCTTGAAACTAAGAAGCAAGGTCTCAATTTTTACTTTAATTTCATTTATGTCTATAATATCAGAAATCCCCATATAAATTGCTTCGATTTCATGATCTGGAAAGTCAAGTCGCAATTTGTTCTCAAGCTTTTCTAACCTTATATCTTCCTTCGCCGAAGAACATAATATGACATGTTTGTCATAGTCCCAATAATACTTGTGCATATTATAGTTTGGGCTGTTCTCGGTTTCGACATTACCATTCTTAGTAAAATCACTATTGAAAGCCATCCATGAAATAAGAATCTTCATAATATCAATATTTGATATAAATATATACATTTTGATATATAATTATTTAATCGCCATAAGATCTTTAATGTTTATACAAATAATGTTACCATGGCGATAAAACTTATCTCTCTTAAATCCAGCATGTTAAATACATATTTTTATTTTAATATGTTTTATATACTCCAATTGTTATAATTCGGCATTACTATTGTTTACAAATAATAATCCGAGATTTATTAATCAATTAAAATATAGGAGGTCAAACTATGATGTTAGGTCCCAACATGATTATTGCTTGTCCCCATTGTGGATTTCCAGCAAAAATACGAACATACTTTAGTTGGAATACATTGGGAGCGGTATTTTGGTCAGATGGCAAGCAGGTTGCTCCAATGAAACCTGAGATTCCTGCTTTTGTTTTCTGTCGGAAGTGTAACAACCTTTATTGGATTAAAGATGCCAAGGAAATATGCGAAGAGAAAAACTTCAAAAGTTTCTATTCACATTTGGAGGAACCGAGATATATTGAATTTCCATCATTCATGCAATTTCCAATGGCTCTTGAGATTATTGAAAACAAGAAGTATGTAAGGATTGAGATGTTGTATTGTTTCAATAATTTGATCCGAAAGAAAAAAGAATCGGAAATTACTCCTGATATGCAAAAAATACATGAGGCAAATCTCTATGCTTTAATAGATCTTTTTGATGAAAATAATGAAAATGAGCTTATAATGAAGGCTGAGGTTTACAGGAATCTTGGTTTGTTTGAAAAAAGCATAACTCTACTTGAAAAATTAAATAATCCTAAATTATCACTGATTAAAGAGAAGTTCTTAACGGAAATAAAAAGAAACAATAAGAAACTCTTCAAATTGTTTGGTCCGGTATATGGATACAGGTAAGCTTTCACTATGAATTCATACGGCTAATCCTACGGAAGCTCTGTCATTTTTACCGGGTTTGTCAGGATCATCCTGCGCTTCTCCCGGGCGATGGCTGCTGCAAGAAATCCCGCTGGCTTTATATCGCCTTTTCGGATCAGGTACCAATTATTACAGTTAAGTAATTCTTAAGTTGTGAAGACGCGTTTCCAGTAACTTAAGGTATTTTTCTTTCATGCCATTTGACAAGAAACTTGAATCAATAAGCGATTTCCATACCGGTATTGCTGATGATATGGTATCAAGAACTTTATCAACACTTTTAGCTGTCAGTTCACACCTTCCTAATCCAAAGTATTCTATAATATTATATGTTAAACGCTTTTTCTTGCCTTTTAAAGGTAATGCAATTTCCTCATCAGGTTTCCTATACTCTATTGTAGTATTAAGCAGGTCATAACATGGAGACAGTTTAACTTTTCCGTCTTCAGTTATGATTGAAAAGTTTTTAAGATGATGATCATCATTTCCAGTTAAATAATTAAATATGACCAGCTTGAACAGAATAAGCTTTTCAATTGCCGGAAAAGTACAGAATTTGTTAATCAAATCAACAACCTCTTCCATACTGTAATCATACTTTGTATCCCTGGTTAATCCTGCCAACTGAGCAAAATCTTCAACAGCTACTTTGTCGTTCTGACCTTTCCTGTCAAATCGCCTGATAAAATATGTAAGGGTTTTATCTTTTGACCATATTAAACCATGAACCGGGATTTCTAAACCAATCTCACTTGCAAGCTTCATTGTGAGATCTTCATTCTCAGGCATTTCAGGAAAAAACTGATGTTGAGGTTTAAGAATATATCTTCCACCTGTATCAACAATCTCGAATTTCTCTTCTTTAATGTTGAGTCTTGCACTTAGCTTTGGCTGAATACCCTGTATTGACATCCTGGAAGCACGGTTAAAAGCTTCTTGCCTTTGTTCTTCTGCTGTATATTCAAGGTCTTTAAGTGAAAGCAATCCGGTTGACAGCAGTTTAAGACCTGCAACACTGTAACGCTTATCCCCACAAGGATTGTATGTTATTGGACAGCGATTCATTTTTCTTCTTCTTTTACTGTTACAGCACCAACCATATCACCGCCAACAGCGATTAACTGAGAAAAATAATCATGCTTATCAATTTTGTTTAATTTCAATAAAACGCCCCATAGGAGGATTACTTTAACAGACTACCATCAAAAAACTACCTGACC
>JAAYQC010000064.1 GCA_012519515.1 Bacteroidales bacterium
AGCGGACCATTGTATTTTATCCTGTTCAGGGCCCTGATAATCTCTTCAAAGTCGATGTTGCCCCTTCCCGGGCTCCTGAAATCCCAGTAGCGCCCTTTTGTGCCGAATTCGGTGTGACCTCCGAAGACACCTGCCTCGGTGGGTTTGTCGGACCAGCCGACATCCTTCATGTGTACATGGAAGATCCGGTCGCTGAAGGTGTAGATGAATTCTATATAATCAACTCCCTGGTAGCCGAAGTGGGAAGGATCATAATTGAAACCGAAAGCAGGATGATTATCCAGGGCTGCAAGCGCTTTCCTGGTTGAGGCTATATCGAATGCAATCTCTGTAGGATGTACTTCAAGGGCAAACTTTATTCCCAGATCCTTGTAAGCATCAAGAATAGGTTTCCACCTGCGGGCAAATTCCCTGAAACCGTCATCAATCATATTTGGAAGGTTTGGCGGAAAGGAATATGCAAGATGCCATATAGGACTTCCCGTGAAACCGTTAACAATGGAAATTCCAAGCCTCTGTGCAGCTTCGGCCGTTTTTATCATCTCAGCGGCAGCACGGGTCCTGACACCTTCAGGATCTCCGTCTCCCCAAACCCGGGCCGGAACAACAGCCTTGTGCCTTTCATCAATGCGGTCGGCAACAGCTTGACCTACAAGATGATTGGATATCGCGAATACCTTCAGCCCGTACTTGTCGAGAACTTCCTTCTTTGCCTTGCAATAGGCCGCATCGGCTTTGTCTATTTCAAAATGGTCGCCCCAGCATGCAAGCTCCAGTCCGTCATATCCAAACGACTGTGCCTTTTTGCAAACTGTTTCGAAAGGGAGATCTGCCCACTGGCCTGTGAAAAGTGTTACTGGTCTGCTCATATTTGTTGTTTTTTAAACTGTTGAAATTATTATTGAATGTATACAGTTGCTAATATAGCAAATTCATGCTCAACTGCCCAATCCTTTACGCGAGAATTTGTTTACTTTGTGAATAATCTGAAACTTATTATGATGAAATTCAATACCGATACTCTTCTTCAAAGGAGAACAATAAGGAAATATACGGATCAGGATGTTGCCGCTGAACTTCTCGATGAGATCATTAAAGAGGGATGCAGAACATCCACAACAGGTAATATGCAGGTTTACAGCATAATAATTACCAGGGACAAGCATGTTAGGCAGGACTTGCTTCCGCTTCACTTCAATCAGAAAATGATCACGGAAGCACCCGTGGTACTTACTTTCTGTGCCGATTTTAACAGGTTCAGCCGCTGGTGCCGTCTGAACGATGCCCTGCCGGGCTACGACAACTTCCTGTCGTTTACGACGGCAGCCATAGATGCCCTTCTCGTGGCCCAGACAATTTGTATCTCGGCCGAAGCCAGGGGACTTGGAATATGCTATCTCGGCACCACAACCTATATGGCTCATAAGATTATAGAGGTGCTTAAACTGCCGCGGGGAGTGGTTCCTGTAACCACTATCACCCTCGGGTGGCCGGCAGAACACCCTGAACAACCCGACCGTCTCCCCGTTGAAGCAATAGTCCACAGGGAGGTCTATTCCGATTACAGCGATCAGGAGATCAGGGATTACTATGCCGAAAAGGAAGCCAGGGAGGATTCAAAACGCTTCGTAAGGGAAAATAATAAGACGAGCCTTGCACAGGTATTTACAGATGTGAGGTATAAAAAGGAAGATAATGTGAACTTCTCCCGGATCCTGCTGAAAGTACTGGAGGACCAGGGATTTATGAATCAATAGCACGGAAGTTCAGCCGGCACATGCATTATCTGAACGGGATCCCCAGCGATTTTGCAACTTCTTCGAGGTCCTTTTCAATTGCCGGTACAAGGCTTATGCCTTCAGCCATGATTCTCTGTTCGGCTTCACGCTCCGGGTCGCCGGGAATCAGAACCTTTTCCTGACCCTGTGCCGGCGTGGCTGAACGGAATGTCTCAATCCATTCATCCATTTTTGCCCTGAAAACTTCTGCAGGCTGAAAGGCATCTATCCTCATGGCCCCGAAGAAATGCCCGGTTCCTTTACCAACCTTTTTGTCGAGAAGAGGCAGATACGCGACACTCGGAGGAACGAAAGGCCCGAAATTCGCCCCGCTGAATACCGCGGAAAAAATATCCACCAGCGATGACAGGCAGTAGCCTTTATGGCTCCCGTGAAGCCTGTCGCCGCCCAGAGTCAGCATCGATCCTCCCGATTTGAGTATCGAGGGATCATCAGAAGGATTCCCTAATTTGTCCTGAACAAAACCGAAAGGCACCTTTTCACCCTTCTTTTCAGCAACGGCCAGCTTGCCCCTGGCAATGGGCGTGGTGGCAAAGTCAGCAACCAGCGGGGGCTGCTTGCCGGCAGGTATGGCAACCGCTATAGGGTTGGTTCCCATCATCCTGCTGACTGAAAAGGTGGGAGAGACAAGGGGATTGGCATTTGTAAGACAGATACCCGTCATATCATGACTGAGCGCCATCATGGCGTAGTAACCGGCAATGCCGAAATGATTGGAGTTGCAGGCAGCCACCCATCCTGTACCTGCTGAACGGGCTTTTTCTATAGCTATTTCAATCGACCTGCGCGCAGTTATCATGCCAACGGCATTGTCGCCGTCAACAACCGCCGTGCTCGGCGTTTCATGAACCACCTTTATCTGTGGATTCACGTTGATTCGCCCTGCCTTCCAGAGTTCATGGTAATCCTTGATCCTGATCATCCCGTGTGATGCATGACCCCTGAGCTCAGCGGCGAGAAAGACATCAGCAATTATGACGGAGTCAGCCTCGCTGCATCCCATCTTCATGAATACCCTTTTGGTAAAATCGAACAGAAAATCCTTTGTATACATTAGGTTATAGCTTGCTTGGTTTTGAACGATCCGGTCCGGAATAAATTATCGTTTATCAATAAAAAATTATCGAATTACAGCAAATTAATATCGAATTACAATAAATAATTATCGTTTTTTACAGTTTATATGTCTGTCTGAGTTCGTTATAAAGCTTGTATCAGAGTTCAGTTATAAAGTTTTGTACTGCTGATACAATATGCTGTTTATCATACTTTTCTGTTGAGATGTCCTGTTCCGGCCTGCTGGGTTGGTGTAATCGTAAGATCGTTTATACAGACATGACCGGGCAGGCTTGCGCAGAACCAGATTACTTCCGCGATGTCTTCAGCAGTCAGGGACTTGACGCCCCTGTAAACGGCATCGGCCTTTTCCGTGTCGCCCTTGAACCTGACGATGGAGAACTCCGTTTCAGCCATACCGGGTGCAATGTTGGTAACCTTTATGCCATGGCTTAGCATGTCGATCCTCATTGCTTTTGAAAGTGCATCAACGGCATGCTTTGATGCGCAGTAGACGTTTCCGTTCTCGTAAACCTCCTTTCCGGCTATGGAAGATATATTGAATACATGTCCGCTGCCGCGTGCAACCATCAGGGGAGCAACAGTCCTGGTAACATATAGAAGCCCTTTCACGTTGGTGTCTATCATCCGGTCCCAGTCGTCGGTGTCACCTTCGTTTATACGCGAAAGCCCGACAGCCAGTCCGGCGTTGTTAACCAGAATGTCGATGTCTTTCCATCCGGAGGGAAGACTATTGACAGCCGAATTAACCGAATCAAGGTCCCTGACATCAAAATTCAGTGTCAGGACTTTGGCGCCCGAATCCGATAATTCCTTCTGGAGTTCGAGCAGTCTTTCATTCCTGCGCCCTGTTATTATTACTTTATATCCACCGGCAGCAAATTTCGCTGCAATGGCGCGGCCGAATCCGGCTGTGGCGCCGGTTACCATTATTGTCTTTTCCATATAGCAGTTCAGCATTAACCGTGGGTAAAAGTATTAATAATATTTGTACTTATATTTGCGGCAACATTTAATAAATGAAAGAAAGGAAGGAAAGGGAAGAAGCTGACGAAAAAGGAACAGGCCGGATGTTCGACTCCATCGCGTGGCGTTACGACTTTCTGAATCACCTCCTTTCGTTTGGAATCGACAGAAGCTGGAGAAGAAGGGCAGTAAGGGAAATATCGAAGCGCTGCATAAATCCCCGTATAATAGATGTGGCATCCGGCACGGGTGATCTGGCCATTGAAGCTTCCCGGATGAGTCCTTCCGGAATTACAGGTATCGATATCTCGGAAAAGATGCTGGAGATCGCGAGGAAAAAAATCGCGGATAAAAAGCTCGACTCAGTTATTCAATTTGTGAAATGTGAATCTGAAAACATATGTTTTGAGGATGAAAGCTTCGATGCGGCAATGGTGGCCTTCGGGGTAAGGAATTTCAGCGATCCGCTGAAAGGACTCTCTGAAATGAGGAGGGTGATCCGCGAGGGAGGAATAGTTGTCGTTCTTGAATTTTCCCGCCCTCACGGAACTATTTTTAAACATTTTTATAACATCTATTTCAGATATCTGCTGCCTTTTATCGGATCCTTGTTTTCCGGGCATAAGGAAGCTTACAGGTATCTTAATGAGTCGGTTATGAACTTCCCGGAAAACGGGGAATTCATAGGAATAATGACATCAGCCGGGTTTTCAGGAATCAGCCAGACCAGGATGACGGGCGGAATTGCCTCCATTTACACCGGGGTCAGAAAATGAAAACAATAAACGGAAACCAATCAAGTTATATCATAGTCAGCGCCTGTTCCCGGCGAGAATCGGCTGAAGGCAGGGCTGTGAAGGCCGCAACGTTTGATTAATCAGATCACTGCAACAGAAAGTTGAGAAAAGAATTCCTATATCTATTTATTGCAGGTTTATTCCTATTGTTTCCCCGTGATATTTACGGTCAGAAACAGAAACCCAAGAACGATTCATGGTACGATGACAAGCCGCTTCATTTTGGCTTCAGCCTCGGGATGAACCTGATGGATTTCGACATCATACCGTCACAGACCTATCTTGAACAGGATGGCTATTTCCCGGAAGTAAGCATCCTTAATCCCGGAATCAACATTCAGGTTGTAACAGATTACCGGCCGGCACGATACCTCGATCTTAGATTTCTGCCCGGGGTCGCCTTCGGCCAGAGAAATGTCAGGTACTATGATTACCATACCGGTACCTTGCTCGATGAAAGCCAGCGGCTGGAGTCCTCCTTCCTCGAATTTCCCTTGCTTCTGAAATACAAGGGAGAGAGGATGAACAATGTAAGGCCTTATGTAATCGGCGGACTTAATTACAGATACGACCTTGCCGGTAAAAAGGATTATGATGAAGACAGAAAGATATACCTGCGACTGAAAAGATCGGACCTGTATTACGAGGCAGGAGCCGGACTTGACTTTTACCTTCCTTTTTTCAAACTTTCTGTAGAAATAAAGACATCAAGGGGTTTGCGCGATATAGTGGCGCATGATGAGGGTTATCCCGGTTACCCGCAGTACATCAACGCGATCGAAAAGATGAAGTCGAGGATCTGGATAATTGCATTTCATTTTGAATAGAACACGGGGCAGAGTCATTGCTCCGGAGAGAGAATTATCAGTATCACTCATTTTCTTCTTCTTGCAAATTCGGAAAGCACTATCGAGGCTGCCATCCCTACATTTAGAGATTCAACTCCATACTTTGAAACCGAAAACCCGGGTATGAAAAGCTTTTTGCTCACAAAAGGCGCCAGGTTTCCAGATATCCCCTTTGACTCGTTGCCGAAAAGGATAATTCCTTTTTCTTCAAGTTCAGCTTCATATATCGCTTCCCCCTCAAGAAAGGTTCCGTAAACGGGAAGCCCGGCCTTCACAGCGTCCTGCAGGATAAGTTCAAGCTCAGCATAATGAACTTCCACATTCAGAATGGCTCCCATTGAGGCCTGTATCACCTTGGGATTGTAAACATCCACCGAATTTGCCGAGCATATGATGGTTCTGATCCCAAACCATGCGGCAGCCCTGATTATGGTTCCCAGGTTACCCGGATCCTGCATCGATTCGAGGGCTATGCCCGGGCCCTGCAGCTTATCTGTTGCCAGGGGAGGCCTGTCGGGTATGGGAACTACAGCCAGGGCATTGTGGGGAGTGGTCAGGCTGCTTATCCTTTTGAGTTCTTCATAGGAGACGGGAGTTATTTCGCCGATAAAAGCCCTTTCGGCCTGCCCCAGGGATGCAATGAATTCAGGCTTGGCTGCAAGAAGACTTATCCTCTTTCCGGCTGCCAGGTATTCCCTCACCAGCTTGTCACCTTCTATTGCATAAAGCCCTTCTTCTTCCCTTGCCTTCTTCTTCTGAAGCGACTTAATAAGCTTTATGGTGTTTCTGCCTATCATCAGCTTATAGTTATTATGTTCATGCAGTTGGAATATTTGTGGAAACTATTAATGCCTGTGCCGCTTAATAGTTGTTTTTTATATTAATATATTTGCTTCAGGCTTTGAGTTGCAAATTTTGGAAAAAAGCGTTTCAAATAAAAATATAATACACGGGGGGAAGCTGTTTTTCCTCTTGCTTCTTATGCCCCTGGTCTTCTCCTGCAATCCGGTCAAATATGTTCCGCGGGATCAGACTCTTCTGAATAGCAATTACATCGAGATTAACAGGGAGGGAATGAAGAAGTCGGATCTTTCGCCCTACATCAAGCAAAAACCCAACAAGAAGATATTCGGAGCCCGCTTTCATTTATGGCTGTACAACCTTTCCAATATAGAAAAACAGAAATGGCCCCACGGGTGGCTCAGGAGAATAGGGGAGGAACCGGTAATCTTCGACAGTTATTCGAAAGATCAGAGCCGGAATCAACTGAACGAGTACATAGCTTCGAAGGGCTATTTCGACAGCAATGTTACCGACTCGGTAATGACTCAGAAAAGGAAATCGGATGTGTACTATAACGTAAACCTGAAAGAACCCTATACAATAAGAAATATTTTCTATGAGATTGACGACACTACGATAAGGGAGCTGTTCTACTTCGACTCCCTTTCGTGTCTCATTCAAAGGGGTAAACCATACGACGTGGATGTGCTTCAGGCAGAACGGACACGTTTTGAGCGCTTTGTAAAAAACCACGGGTTCTATGGCTTTTCGTCCGACCATATTTCGTTCAGGATCGACAGCACAATAGGAAACAGGCAGGTAAACCTGTATTATGATGTCAGAAAAGCACAGAGGATTGACCAATACAACAGGATCACCCAGGGGTCCCACCAGGTTTACCAGATAAGGAATGTCTACATCTATCCCGAATACGTCCAGAAGTTGGCGTTAGAAGAGGGGATGTCGTATATGGAGCGGCTTGACACTACATATTATGAGGGTTTCTATTTCATTACCGAAGGCTCAAAGCCACCGGTTAAGCACGACCTGATACTGAAATCGATGTATGTCAGACCAGGCTCCAATTACAGTTTGACCGATGTGGAACAAACCCAGAGTCACCTGCTTACCTTAAAGACCTACCGTCTTGTAAATATTTTCTTCAATGAAACAAAGCCTCCCGAAGAAAATCCAGGCCTGATGATGTACCTCGATTGTCATGTTCAGCTTACCCTGCTAAGCCAGCAATCGTTCAATGTAGAACTTGAAGGCACTAACACTGCAGGCAATTTCGGAGGTGCCCTTAACCTGGTGTACCAGCACAAGAACCTTTTCCGCGGCGCCGAACAGTTCAATATGAAGTTAAAAGGCGCCTTTGAGGCAATGTCGCAGCCTAAAACCAAGCACAGAAGAGCCCAGGAATACGGAGTGGAGACCTCCCTGAGGCTTCCCAAGTTCCTTATCCCTTTTTTCAAACCTGAAGGATTCATCAAAACCATGAATCCGACAACGACCATACTCGCCGCCTATAACTATCAGGACCTCAGTTTCTTTACCAGGACCATGGCCAATGCCACCTTCGGGTACAGCTTTACGGCACGCGATTACAGAACCCATCTAGTGAATCCGATTCAGCTCAACCTGGTGAACATGATAAAGATCGACTCTGCTTTCCAGAAACTTATCAATGTCTCCTCCTACCTCTCCAACAGCTATAGGGATGTGCTTATACTTGGCGGAAACTATTCATTTATTTTCAATAACCAGAAGATTCAGAAATCGAGGGATTATCTGTTCCTCAGGGTTAATGCAGAGGCAGCCGGCAATATGCTTGCCCTTGGAGGAAGTCTTGCCGGGGCTCAGAAAAAGAATGAGCACTACTATTTCCTGGGGCAACCTTTTGCCCAGTATCTCAGGCTGGATGCCGACGCGAGGTACAATCTCCTGATCAACGATATCAGCTCGGTAGTTTACAGGGTTTTCACAGGCATAGGGTTTCCCTATGGAAACTCAAGGGCAATTCCTTTCGAAAAACAATATTTCGGCGGTGGTTCCAACGGCATCAGAGCCTGGCAGGTGCGATCCCTCGGTCCGGGATCGTATCAGGCACCGGATAATATCGATTTTATAAACCAGACTGCAGATATCAAGATTGAAGCAAACGTGGAATACAGGTTTAAGTTGTTCTGGGTGCTTGAGGGCGCTTTATTCGTGGATGCCGGGAATATCTGGACTTTCTATGATGATGCTTCCCGCCAGGGTGCCAGGTTCAGGTTCGGAAAATTCCTCAATGACATTGCAGTGGGTACCGGAACCGGCTTCAGATTCGACTTCAGCTTTGTTACTGCCAGGGTTGACATGGGAGTCAAACTTCGGGATCCTGCAATCAGCCGCGGCTCAAAATGGATTCTGGCCTCCCGACCATTCGATTTTGGCGACGATATCACTTTCGTGTTTGGTATTGGCTACCCCTTCTGAAACAAAAAACAAGGATATTTATTTTTTTTACAGCTTCTTTTCAGCTGACCCCGGGATTTACTATATTGCAAACCGTCTCGCTTGTTTTGTTAATATATGGATACGTTCAGGGAATTCTTCAGGGACTGGTTTGGTTATTCCAGGAGGGAAAGAAGGTCAACCTTCATCCTGCTTAATATCATCGTCCTGATAGCAGGGATCAGGTATTTTTTCCCGATTCATCAGATGACCTGTACAGAACTGCCTCTTTCACGGGAATGGATAGCGGCAGACAGTGCCGCGACTGTTGAAGCTGAACGCGGAACTTATTCCTCAGCGCCGACCCAGGATCCGGTCAGACGCTCTTCCGCACGCTACAGAATACTGGATCTGAATACCTGCGATTCAACTTCCCTTGAAGCCCTCCCGGGCATAGGACCGGTGCTGTCGGCCAGGATAATAAAATACAGGAAACTCCTGGGAGGCTATGCTTCAGTCGGCCAGCTCAGAGAAGTGTACGGACTTCCGGAAGAGACTTTTGAACTTATTTCGGGAAGATTGTCTGCCGATTCACTCGATGTGGCAAGAATCAGGATAAATTCTGCAGCTTACAGCGACCTGGGCAGGCATCCCTATTTTCAAAAGAATGAGATCAGGGCCATATTGAAGTACAGGGAGCTTTCAGGCCGGATTACCGGAGTGGAAGAACTTGTAAACAACGGAGTGATATCTGCCGAAACGGCACGGAAAATAGTTCCCTACCTCGAGTTCGACTGATATTTTAACTAATATTTAACACCATAATTATTTGGTGTCGCGGAATAAATCACGTATCTTTAGTAGATAGTAAATCGTCATCATTTTCAGCTTCCGTATTCAAAGTACAATAGTGTTACATATTTAAACAGTGAACAAAATGATAAAAATATGGCCTTAATGTTTTGAAAAAGTTTTTAATGTTTCTACATTTGCGCCTCGTTAAAACTGAATAATAATTATGATCATCGTACCAGTAAAAGAAGGCGAAAATATTGAGAGAGCTCTAAAGAAGTTCAAGCGGAAATTCGAGAAAACAGGAGTGATCCGCGAACTGCGCTCCCGTCAGGCTTTCACCAAACCTTCGATACGCAGAAGGGAACAATTGAAGAAGGCAAAGTATGTCCAGAAGATGCAGGATAGCGAAGAATAATCCCAGCGCCTGATTCTTTTTTTTTACAATAACGGATAAGGGGGTTCCTTTATGGATCATAAGGAATCGTTCTTACGGTTTCTCAGAATAGAAAAACGGTATTCACCACATACCGTCAGATCCTATATAAATGATCTTGAACAGTTTGTTCTTCACCTCAGGCTGAATAACAAGTCGGGGGCTGAAAATGAAATATCTTCCCATGACGTCCGCTCATGGATCGTTGCCCTGATGGAAGAGGGCTATTCCCCGTCAAGTATTCACAGGAAAATTTCGTCGCTCCGGGCTTATTACAGGTTTCTCAGAAAAGAAGGCCATGTAAGGGGCGATCCTTTAGAAAAGGTGGTTCTTCCCAAAACTGCAAAAAAACTTCCGGTTTTCGTAGAGGAGAAAACCCTTGACAGGCTGCTGGACGACTGCGAGTTTGAAGAGGGTTTCAGGGGAATCAGGGACAGGGCCATTATCGAGATGCTTTATTTCACGGGGATGAGAAGGGCAGAGCTTACCGGCCTTCGAAACAGCGATGTCGACCTTGAATCGGCTACCGTCAGGGTTACAGGCAAAAGAAACAAACAGAGGATAGTTCCCCTTTTTAACCACTTTGCCCTGAAACTGAAGAATTATGCCAGGGAACGGGATGCTGAATTCGGGATTCCTGCAGAATGGTTTTTTGTTGATGACCGAGGGAATAAGTTGTACGACAAATACGTTTACAATACTGTACGAAGATACCTGTCGATGGTTACCACCATTGAAAAGAAAAGCCCTCATGTACTGAGACATACTTTTGCAACGCATATGCTCAATAGGGGGGCTGACCTTAATTCAATAAAGGAATTCCTCGGCCATGCAAACCTTTCAGCCACGCAGATATATACCCACAATACATTTGAAAAGCTTAGTAAAATATACAAACAGGCTCATCCAAGAGCTTAATTATTAATTAATTAAACAGGAGGGACCAATATGAACGTTCAGATTCACTCAGTACGGTTTGATGCCGATAAGAAACTAATAGATTTTGTTCATCAGAAACTGGATAAGCTTACCCAGATCGATGATGGAATTGTTAAAGCTGAAGTGTACCTGAGGCTGGAAAAGGATCAGGAGCGTAAGAATAAGGTTACTGAAATCAAGCTCGATCTGAGGGGAGCGCCCTTGTTTGCCAGAAAGCAAAGCAAGACTTTCGAAGAGGCCACCGACCTTGCCATTGACGCCCTTAAGAGGCAGATTACCAAGCACAACGAGAAGAAAAGAGGTGTCTGAGAACCTTCGGTTCAAAAAAAAATTCGATTATTTTGATAAATGAAATTTTAATTCATACATTTGCAAACCGATTTTTAAGGGTATCTAATAGCCTGTCGGGACGTTCTTTAAATTGCCGATGTAGCTCAGTTGGCCAGAGCAGCTGATTTGTAATCTGCAGGTCGGGGGTTCGAATCCCTTCATCGGCTCTTGAGAGAGTTGCATTTGTATATCTTAGGAGAACAACTCTGTTTAATGGGGAGATACCAAAGCGGTCAACTGGGGCAGACTGTAAATCTGCTG
>JAAYQC010000065.1 GCA_012519515.1 Bacteroidales bacterium
AAATAAGCAATTGGAGTTTAAACAATCATATGTCAAAAAGAACTACCAATTCTCCAGATAGAGCCTACACAAAAATTACCAATCGCTACGACGATGTGTTGACAGCACGCAAGTGGTGGAGCCGTCTCTACATGAATTATATCTGGAAAGTGGACGACAATTTGGTAGCAAAAGAAGTGCTGGAGTCGTTTTTCGGCGAAAACGTGGAGGTGAAAAACTATCGTTCAATATTAGTTTTTAAGTGTGTGAAGTAAATGAATAAAAACGTAAAGGATAAAACAGCATCCGGCCACAAACACCATCACCACTATACACACATGGGGCGTGGTACGTCAAACGGTTGATATTCTGATGCAGACAACACCCCGCCACATCGACATTCAGGATATCAGGCAAAGCGTGGAAGGGAAGAGTGTGAAATTTAAATGAATTATCATGCCCGCCCATATTCTCTTAGGCTACGACCTCAGCTATAAACCGGACGACTCCGAATTTGCTTTCTCAGCGGCTAAATACAGAGGTGTTGAAATAATCGACATGCGCTAACCCCTGGCCGTCTCCCTTTTGGGATAAGCTATTCGTGCATGATAAATGTTCGAAAGACGTTTTACGAATACTTTCTTTATATCCGAAATATCTTTAAACGTAAGAGGCGTCTCGGAAAACTGGCCGTCATGTTCCTGAATATAAATTATCCTTTCAACCAGCTCGCTTATGTTTTCCTCAGAATAATTTGACAGACTTCTTGAAGATGCTTCAACTGCATCGGCCATCATGACAATTGCAGTTTCTTTGGACAGGGGTTTTGGACCTTCATAGGCAAAATGCTTTTCCATATCGGTCGCCTTAGGATTCTTGTCGAGATACTTCTTGAGAAAGAAATATGCCACCCCAGTACCGTGATGAGTCTGAATGAAATCGGCAATGGCAGAAGGAAGATTGTATTTTTTTGCAAGCTCCATTCCCTTTTTTACATGACCTATGATTATTTCAGCACTTTCAAGGGCATCGATCTGATCGTGAGGACTGAAACCTTCTGCCTGATTTTCAATGAAGTATTCCGAATGATATGTCTTTCCTATATCATGATACAAGGCTCCGGTCCTGGCAAGAAGGTTATTCCCACCAATCTCCCTGGCGGCTTCTTCTGCCAGGTTCGCTACCTGAAGCGAATGCTGGAATGAACCCGGGGCTTCCTCCGCAAGTTTCCGGAGCAAAGGCTGGTTCGTATCGGCCAGCTCGAACAAGGTCGCATCAGACAGGAATCCGAACATCTTCTCAAAAATAAATATCAGGGGATAGCTCAGGAACAGAAGAACTCCGTTGACTGCAAACCATATGTAATTCCGCCAGTTCATCCCGGCCAGACTCCCTTCCTGCATCAGACCTATTCCCAGATAAACTATCGAATACGAAAGAAAAGCAATCACAGCTGCAGTGAACAGCCTTGCTCTCCTGTATATGTTTGTAAGAGAAATTATTACCATTACTCCCGCGATAAAGCTCAGGAAAACAAACTCGAATGAATTGGGAACAAAAAAGCCTGTAAGCATTATTGTTATAAGGTAAACAAAAAGCGCCAGCCGCGAATCGTAAAAAGTTCTTACCATTATCGGTATGATGGCAAATGGTATCAGGAAAATGACATTCCCCGGCACATAGACCACCAGGCGGGTTATGATAATAAACAAAAGTATTATCAGGATGATGAAAAAGGTCTTGTGGGTGGAACTCAGCACGTCAAATCTGAAATAGAACATGAAGAAATACAGGGCCAGATAGCATGCCGTAACCTCTATAAGCCTGCCGAACACGATAAGCCACATTTCATCCTTTCCAAGACGCCTTTCGTATTCGTTCTTCATGGATTCCAGCATCATGAACTTCTGATCATCCACTATCTCTCCCCTCGATATTATGAGCTCTCCCTTCTGGACAAGCCCGCGGGCATGGCTTATCTCTCCCAGCATCTTCGTTTTAACTGCATTCGACGTGGCTTCGTCATAAAACAGGTTCGGCTCAATGAAATCATAAAGGGCGACTTCGGACAGGAATTCCCTTACCGGTTTGGTCTGTGCTGAAACATAGCGATTCTCCAGTTCTGTTTTCTTCTCTTCTGCAAACTGATAGGCAGCCTTCTCATTATAGAGTCCATTCACAGGCCTCTCCTCGGCAACCTTACCGCTGATAACCGTTACACCGGAAGGAAGCTTCTCGTATGGCATCAGTTCATTGCTTTCAAGAATTCCTTTATGATAGATCCCTGACAGAATGGAATCAAGCTCCCTCTTAACTGCCTGGAACTCCTTCGGATCTATTGCCCTTGACTCCTTTTCCACGTTCTCGCGGACTTCGTTAAGATAATTATCAAAATCTGCTATCTTGTTCTTTCCCACCTCGGGGTCGAGCTTGAAATATGGTGCAAAATTCCGCAGTATGCTGTCGCGTTCCGCGATGATTACTTCACCCGGCTTCTCCACCGCGAAATCCCATGGAGCTATCAGCGAAGAACTCAGCCAGGGCTTTCCCTTTTGGAACTCATATCTGAATTTGCCTTCACGGGGCGATATCGCAACGACTATGATGATGCTTGCAATAAAAAGGAGTAAATGATGCAGATAGTTCTTATTGGGTTTTACCTCCGGAGGTTTTCTCGATGATGTCATATCGGCGAATTTTGATATATCTGATTAAAATCCAAAAATATAGATATTTTTTAAGCTCCGTCAATCATTTCGCTGATTTCTGCAGAAATCATACGCTTTATACGGGAATCCCATAATTTACTAATTTTGAAAAAACATTTCAGATGGACACTTTCGTTTGCTGCAACGTTTTCGTTCCGCTTCGTTCCGGACCCTCACACCGCTCCGAAATGCTCAGCCAGGTGCTTTTTGGTGAGAAATACAGGATTATAGATCATGTTGGGCACTGGTACAGGATAGAAACCCTGTTTGACAACTACCGCGGCTGGATCGACACTGACCACCTTCAGCATTCGGCTGCCGGACAGGATGATACGGGACAGGTGCTGAACAGGTCCCTGCCCTGCCACAGGGAAGACGGAACCAGGATGGTACTGGAAGCAGGCTGTGAGGTTTATGACCCCGATTTTGAAAAAGGCAGTTTCAGGGCTGGCAACTGTACATTCTCTGCCGCACCGGATTTTAACCAGTCGTACCTGAAGGCTTCCGGCAGCCTGGCCGATACTGCGCTGAAGTTCATAAACAGCCCCTATATATGGGGAGGAAGAATACCCTCCGGCATCGACTGCTCCGGCTTTGTTCAGCTGGTTTACAAGATACAGGGGATAAAAATTCCACGCGACAGCCGGCAACAGGCTGAAACTGGTATCAGTATAAGTTTCCTGCAAGAGACACTTCCGGGCGATCTTCTGCTTTTCGATGATGAAAGTGGAAAAATAAACCACGTGGGAATGCTACTCTCACGCGGACTGGTGATTCACGCTTCCGGAAGGGTAAGGATCGATATCATCGACGCACAGGGTATATACAAGAAAGAAAAGAAAGGATATTCCCACAAACTCAGAACCATAAGAAGGATTACCGGAGAATAGGCGGTATCGGATCCTTCCTGAAATTTCTCTGAAGGAGATTCTTCCCGCTTTTCCTTTTTTTCCTGCTTTTCCCTATATTCTTGCTATTTTACATTCCCCATGATCTGGTCGGCGATGCCTAGAATGGACTCTTCCTCCTTCATTGCCTTTTCTTCGATGGCTTTTCCACGCGAAAGAAGGTCTTCAACAAATTCCCTGTCATCAAGTCCGGCTGCATTTATCCTGACATTCAAAAAAGCCCCTCTTATGCACGATCTCAGTGCCAGGGCTCCCACTGCCGCATCACTGACAGAGTTGGGATTACCCTTCTCAGCCATCTCCCTTAAAAGATCGAAGGCAGGCAACGCGGTCTCCATCATCCTGAACGGCACCATGCATGCGTTCTTTGTTGCTTCGGCAATCGCTGCCTTCCTGGCTTCAATCTCCTCATCAGTCTTTTTCGGAAGAGCAAAGGCCCCGAGTATTTTATTGAAGGCTTCCGTGTCCTCATCAACAAATCTCAGCAGTCTGTTCTGGATCTCCTTTCCCTTCCCAGCCCATTCCGAAAATTCCTTCCAGCGGTGATCCCAGCCTCTCTTGTGTCCTGATATGTTTGCCACCATCGTTCCAAGAGCCACGCCAAGTGACCCCATATAAGCAGAAACGGAGCCGCCTCCGGGAGCCGCGGATTCCGAAGCGGTTTCGTCCATAAAAGCCTTAAGGCTCATAGACCTCATTTTTCCCTCGTCTTCATCGGAGCTTATCACATATTCAATTATTTTTTCACGCGGATCAAAGTTGCCAAGCTCACTTAATCCCATCGATTTAACGGCAATCTTAACAAGCTCTTCATCCGGAACACCCGTGGAACGTTGTTGTTTTTCAAGAAAATACCTGCCGGCTTCGAGCATCGACTTAAGCGGGATAAGACCTACAAGCTCCGAACCGGTCACCCTTACGCCCCTTGCATCGGCTTTCCTGCAGGTCTCATCAAAGGCAATATGAACTGGTGTCACCGAAATGTTGGTCAGGTTCATCGAGATCTGGGCTATTCCGTAATCCCTGATATACCAGCCAATCGCTTTCACACACTTCAGTGTTCCCGGGACATTGACCATCTCACCCCTGTCACCCTTAACCATCCGCCCTTTCTCCCTGACATCAAAGGCAATGGCGTTGGCACGGCGCGTGGATGTGGTGTTCAGATTGATATTGAAGGCCACGAGGAAATCCCTGGCACCCACCGCTGTTGCACCTGACCTGGCATTGAAGGCCGAAGGCCCGAAATCGGGCTTCCATTCAGGATCGGCAAGCTTCTTCCTTAATCCTTCATATTCACCTGCCCTGCAAGCAGCAAGATTCCGTCTCTTCTCCTCAAAAGCCGCGTTTTCGTAGCAGTACACGGGTATCGACAGCTCCTCCCCTATTCTCTTTGCCAGCTTGCGGGCATATACTACCGTTTCCTCCATTGTTATCCCCGAAACCGGAACCAGCGGGCATACATCAGTGGCTCCCATCCTGGGATGCTCGCCATGGTGCTTCGACATATCGATCAGCTCCGATGCCTTCTTCACTCCCCTGAAAGCAGCCTCGACAACAGCGTCCGGCTCACCCACGAAAGTTACCACCGTACGGTTTGTGTCACGCCCGGGATCAACATCAAGAAGCCTGACTCCTTCAACCGACTCAATGGCACTGGTGATCTGCTTTATAATGCCCATATCCCTTCCTTCGCTGAAGTTAGGGACACATTCTAATATTTTCTTTTCCATATAATTATTTGTATCTTATTATTTTGTTTATGAAGCACCCGTCGCGTGTCAGGCTCCGGCGGCTTTCCAGACTTTTCCCCTGAGGATTACCTTATCGATCAGATCGCTTCCAAAGGCGTAGGGAAAAAATCCGAATGAAGGGATCTCCTTTGTGATTATCAGTCCTGCCGATTTTCCTTCCGAAACCGAACCATGGCTATCCTGAACCCCCATGGCGCAGGCCGAATTGACAGTAACGGCATTAAACACCTCCTCAGGAGTCATTTTCAGCCTGATGCATCCAAGCGACATGATGAGCTTCATATTTCCGGAAGGTGATGAACCCGGATTATAGTCTGAAGCAAGGGCTACAGGCAGGCCGGCCTCAATCATCCCGCGGGCAGGCGGGTTGGGCAAACCAAGAAAAAGGGCTGATCCGGGAAGAAGAGTCGGAATAGTATCAGATTCTGAAAGAACGGAAATCTCTTCTTCGCCAGAGCGCTCGAGATGGTCGACCGACAAAGCATTATGCCTGACACCAACCTGAACACCTCCCGAAAAGCCAATCTCATTGGCATGGATCTTAGGTATCAGGCCGTATTTAGAACCGGCTGCCAGTATTCTGTCCGTTTCATCAACAGTGAAGAATCCGTCATCACAAAAGACATCAATATATTCAGCCAGGCCTTCCGAGGCAACCAGCGGAATCATCTCATTGATGATCTGATTAATATATACATCCCTGTCATTCCTGTACTCTGCCGGAACGGCATGCGCCCCCAGAAAAGTCGATCTTATCTCCAGCGGACAGTTCTCCCTGATCCGCCTTATCACCCTGAGCATCTTAAGTTCATCTTCAGTGTTCAGCCCGTAACCGCTCTTGATCTCCACCGCGGCTGTTCCCATCCCCGCTATTTCATGAATCCTGGTTATTGATTCAAGATAAAGTTCATCTTCTTTAGCTTCATGAAGCCTTCGGGCGGAATTCAGAATCCCCCCTCCCCGGCGCGCAATCTCTTCATATGTAAGTCCCCTGATCTTATCAACAAATTCCTGCTCGCGGCTCCCGGAATAAACAAGATGAGTGTGGGAATCACAGAAAGCCGGAAAAACAAAGCTTCCCGATGCATCAATAATTTCAATGCCCGTCCGGGCTGAAGCCAATTCTGCCGGCAGGTCTTCCATCCTGCCGAAGGAGCTTATGGTATCGTTTTCAGCAAAAAGAAAAGCACCCTTCACCGAATCAACCACCGCCATCTCCCTGCCGCGCTTCACCGCCTGCCCCTTGCATGTCCCGAACAGTTCCCTGATATTCTTTATCAAAAGAGCCATATAGTTAATTTTAGGTATATTTTCGTAAAAATAAAGACTAAGTTAGCAATAATTGAAAATAAGGTCTATGATTTCCTTTTTTCTTTACCTTTATCGCTCTGAACCAAAACTCTACCTTATGAAACAGATCTTACCACTGATATTTGCCTTCTTGATAGCTCTCCCGGCTGCTGCCCAGGATGAAAAGGCCAGGACAGGATGGAAATTCGGCGGAGCCCTTCCCGCGATTTCATTTGACAGCAACCTTGGATTCCAGTACGGAGCTCTGGTCGAGTTTTACAATTACGGGAAACCGAGCATTTACACAAAATGGGATGATCATATCTACGCGGAGGTATCACGGTTTACAAAAGGAAGCGGTATTTATCGCTTAATGTTCGAATCGAACCATCTCATCCCGGGAATCGAATGGGTTGTCGATCTGAGCTACCTGCCCGACATGGCAAATCATTTTTACGGCTTCAACGGTTATGAATCAGTTTATAACGCTGACTGGATGGATACGGAGACTTCAGCATACAGGTCACAAATGTTCTACAGGCACGAAAGGAACCAGTTCAGGTTCAAGAACGATTTCCTCGGTAACCTGTCGGGCGAAAAGCTGAAATGGAGCGCCGGATTTGCATTCCAGAAATTTGAAGTCAAATCGGTAAATATCGATAAACTGAACAAAGGCAAGGATGATAACCTCCTTCCGTCTTTGTCGGATGAACCCGGCCTTTTTGAGCTGTACCGCGATTCGCTCGGGCTTATCCCGGCCAATGAAGCCAACGGCGGCTGGGTAAACACACTGAAGGCAGGTGTGGTATGGGACAGCAGGGACAACCGCCCTAATCCCATGAAAGGTATCTGGACCGAACTGGGAGTTGAACTTGCTCCCGGATTCCTCGGCAACGACTGGAGCTTTGCCAAATTCTATATTACACACAGACAGTACTTCACTCTTGTGGAAAACAACCTCTCGCTGGTTTACAGATTAGGCTATCAGGCTACAATAGCCGGAGAGACTCCGTTCTTCTACCAGTCGCAGATGATCACATCACGGCTTACAGGAGCATTCAACGAAGGCCTGGGAGGATTCAGCACCCTGAGGGGAGTACTCAAGAACAGGGTCGTAGGCGAAGGCTTTGCCCTCGGCAATATCGAACTGCGCTGGAAACCGGTTCATTTTACATTGCTCAACAAGGAAAGCTACCTTGGAATCAACCTGTTCTACGACCTGGGAATGGTTACACAGAAACATGAGCTGCCTTCAAACTTGAACTCCACTTTCAATTCGGAAATGACAAACTACTCATTCAGCGATTTCTTCAACCCTGGAAAAGAAAGTATGCACCACTGCGCCGGAATAAGCATAATGCCGGTATGGGGTGAGAACTTCGTCATTGCAATCGACATAGGAAAGGCTTTCAACGAACAGGACGGCAATATTTCGTTCGGAATAGGACTTAATTACCTTTTCTAGATTTTCCTTCGAAAGCCCCGAAAGTCAGAAATAACAACAAAAAATTGTCGACAAACAATAACTGGATTATTGTTTGTCGACAATTTTTTTACCCGAAACGATATGCTTTTTTAAAATCCTTTCAGCAGATAGGCCAGCGTGGTACCGAAGTAATTGCCGAGAAGATAGCCGATAATGCCCCCGGTTAATCCGGTTACGATGACATCCTTGTTTTTAAGTGCGTTGGCCACAAGAGGAACAAAAGGCGGGGAAAACACAAAGGCTGTTGCCGTTATAAGGAAATTATCCGCGTCGATGCGGAAAATCTTTGCCAGGATAAGATGCAGCAAAAGTGAACCCCAGTAGCACCATGATATAAACAGGATCAGATCCCACATTCCCTGTCCGAACAAACTCCTTATGTCGGACCTTGAGGCAACCGTCAGTGAGAAAACAAGAATCAGGTACATGCCCAGCTGAAAGGTCTTTTCAATCCTGTTTACCTTCTTTATCAGCGAAGCAAGTATACCCAGTGTTGTGACCGAAAGCACCAAAACTGCCATCCTCAGTTCCTGTGGAACAGGAGCAAACATATATAGCGCACCGCTTATCCCTGCAATTATAACGCTTAATCCCAGAGCCTTCAGAAGCGGCACAAGAGTCTCTCTCTTAAGCATACCTGAAAAGTCATCAAGCCCTTCAGTCTCCTTCTTTACAAGGCTTTCATCTATAGCGATTCCGTTTTTGGACTTATATTGCGGCAGTATAGCCCTGAATATCCTCGGGGCAACAGTTACAAAGAACAGCACAAGGAATGCTCCCACTATGGTGTCATAGGTAAAGAGGACCACGAAACGGTCGTCATCAACATTCAGGATGAGCTTGAGAGCTGCAAAGTTGGGTGTGCCTCCGGTGTAAATGCCTTCAAACATACCTGCAAGCTTCCATGCATCGGGGAATGTGTCCTTCCAGATAAAGAATCCGGTGGTTACCATTACTATACCTGCAACCAAAGCCAATGCAACCGAAAGAAATCCTTTTTTCGCGTATTTCAGCCATCGCCGGATATTGAGTGAGAACAGAAGCAGTGGAAATGCAAGAACAAGAGCCAGGGAATAAACAGCATCCTGGAGTGCAAGAATGTCGTTTGCCACCCTGTCGCCCGGAACAGCTTTCCCCTCGGCAATAAGGGTTTCCAGTACCGGTTTGCTGAGCGAAGCTTCGTTCTGCAAAGCTAGTTTGAAACCCTCGCTTCCCCGCGGAATAATACCGGCGGTGCCAATAATAAGGCCGAAGGCATAAGCGAGGACTATGGTTCCAAATTTCTGGAGAAAGCTCCATTTCCGGCATAGGAAAATTATAACCAGGGGAAAAAGGAAATAGAACAATGCCAGCAAAATCAACTTGATCATAGAGCAGTAATTAGGTCGTCCAAATATAGAAAAAGCGATTCAGCTTCAGGCAAACCACTTGCAGAATACTTATTTACTTCTCATCACATTCTTTAAAGCTCTTGTTGTACTGCTCTATCGCCTTAAGGCTCATTCCCATGCTCGAGAAACCTCCGTCGTGATACAGGTTTTGCATCGTTACCTTGCGGGTAAGATCGGAAAAGAGCGTTACGCAATAGTCGGCGCACTCCGCTGCCGTCGCATTGCCAAGAGGCGACATCCTTTCCGAAAAATCAAGAAGCGATTCAATTCCGTGAACACCGCTTCCGGCTGTTGTCGGAGTAGGCGACTGCGAGATGGTGTTGATCCTTACTTTCCTGTCGCGCCCGTAGATATACCCGAACGATCTTGCTATCGATTCGAGAAGAGCCTTTGCATCACCCATATCGTTATATCCTGCCAGGGTTCTCTGGGCTGCCACATAGGTAAGAGCCACCACCGATCCCCATTCATTTATCGCGTCATACTTGTAGCATGTCTGCAGTATCCTGTGAAAGCTGAGGGCAGAAATGTCATAGGTCTTCATCATGTTCTCATAGCTCGTATTCTCGTATGGAATATCCTTCCTGACATTGGGTGACATGCCGATGGAATGAAGGACGAAATCGAATCTTCCTCCGAAAATCTGAAGGCTCTCGGATACAAGCCTGTCAATATCCACCATGCTTGTTGCATCGGCAACTACAAGTTTTGAAGAGGTCAGTGCGGCAAGCTCGCTTATGGATCCCATCCTCACCGCCACCGGCGAATTGGTCAGAACCAGCCGGGCACCCTCATGGTGAGCCTTTAGTGCAACCTGCCAGGCTATTGATTTTTCATTAAGGGCACCAAAAATAATTCCCTTCTTTCCTTTTAACAGACCGTTATTCATAAGCGTTTATTAAATCATTCTATCTGATACGATGTCTCCTCTTATCTTACGAAAAACCGGCTCATACCCGGGTCATTTGCTGCCAGCCCTGATCAGTTCCCTTGCATTCCTTATCGCAGTTTCAGTAACCTCGCTGCCGCTAAGCAGCCTGGCAACCTCCATCACTCTTTCCTCTGCAGACAACTGCTTAACCCGTGTAATTGTTGAGTCGCCGGTGTCCTCCTTGTAAACATGATAATGAACGTTTCCCCTTGAAGCGACCTGCGGAAGATGGGTTATGTTAACCACCTGCATATATTGTCCCATTCCCAGCAGTATCTGGCCCACCTTGTCGGCAACCTCTCCTGATACGCCGGAGTCGATCTCGTCAAAAATTATAGTCGGGAGATTCATGCTTTTTGTAAGCAGCGACTTAAGGCTGAGCATTACTCGCGACAGTTCACCACCCGAGGCTATCCGGGCAATGTTCTCGGGATGCGTCTGCCTGTTAGCGGAGAAAAGGAAGTCGGCAGCGTCTGTTCCCGACGATGTAAAATCAGATGTTTTGGTCAACGAGATTTCAAAACGTGCATTGGGTATTCCAAGTTGTTTCAGCTGGGCGGTTATCTTTGACTCGATCGATGGCAAAGCAGATTTCCTGATTTCCGAAATTTTGCCGGCAGCTTCCCGCAGAGATTCCGTCGCCTGTAAAAGCAGCCGTGACAGTTCATCAAGCCTTTCGTCGTTCGTTTCTATCGACTTTAATGAATTTTCTATCTCCGCCTTCCTGGCGATCAGTTCGCCAAGGTCACTGGCATGATGCTTGCGAAACAGTGAATAAAGCGTGTCAAGGCGGCTGTTGACCAGTTCGAGGCGGCGTGGATCGGCTTCGGTTTCCTGCTCCAGCCTTGCTATTTCATTGGAAATATCATCAAGTTCAATGAAGCAGGAGTCAAGGCGGGAATGAATATTCAGATCTGAAGGAAGGAAGGTGTTGATCCTTCCAATGACCGACCTCGCCTGCCTTAGCATCGAAAGCACTGATCCGTTTTCATCAGAAAGAAGTTGTGATGCATCTGCCAGGGCCTGTTTGATCTCCCCCGCGTGTTCCAGGAGTTCCTGATCCCTCTCCAGCTCTTCCTGTTCTCCTTCTTTCAGTTTTGCTTCCTCAAGCTGACCGAGTTGTGCCCGGAAATATTCAAGATCGGCACGGTTCTTTTCATGCTTCTCCTTCAACTCATTGTATTCCTTTTGAAGCTTACGGTAATTGCTGAATTCCGACCTGTATTTATCCTTAAGCGGGCCGGTGGCGGCATAGGAATCAATAATATTCAGCTGAAAGGCGTTGTCGTTCAGCATCAGTGTCTGATGTTGAGAATGAATGTCGATCAGCCTGTCGCCAAGTTCTTTCAGAACAGCCAGAACCACCGGAGTGTCGTTTATAAAGGCTCTCGATTTTCCGGCCGGGTTAATTTCGCGCCTTAGAATAGCCCTGCCTTCATAATCAAGATCATTGCGTGTGAAGAAATCCTCGAGGTCGTAATCCTCTGTTTTGAATGTCCCTTCAACTATGCATTTTTCAGTATGATCGAGCAGCACCGAGGAGTCGGCCCTCGCTCCCAGAATAAGTGAAAGGGCTCCCAGAAGGATAGACTTGCCGGCACCGGTTTCGCCGGTGATGATCGTCAGGCCGTTCTCAAAAGAGAGATCAAGCTCTTTTATAAGTGCGTAATTCCGAACGGCAAGTTTTAAAAGCATAACAGGGCGGGTATGTTATCTTGAAGCGCTTATCTTCTCGTATTTCGATTTGTTTCCGGGATCTACCTCAATCAGTATCTGAATCACCCGGCTCTTCTCCTCAGGAAAGGCTTCCGAGAAAATATTCACCAGCTCATCCGACTTTGAATCCATCACGACCTGAAGAAGATACATGTAAGGATCGGGTTTGGCCCTATGAACATCCTGAATAAACTTCAGGCTTTCGGCAATGCTGTTCCTCGATTCAGCTGCCCTCGACTCCATCCTGTCAAGACCGTTGATATAATAATCATGAATGAATCTCCTCACTCCCTCGTATTGCTTGTCGAGAAGATTCTTTACCAACCAGTAACGGTTCCTGTTTCTCGATCCGTCATATGGCTTCCAGCCCGGCTCTGCTGCATTCTGGGCATTGGCGACAATCTTTTCAGCCACCTGGAAAAATTCTGTTCCACCCAGTGTGGAGTACGAATCATAGTCAAAACCGAGTATCAGGTATGCATAGTAGGCAAGAACAGATACCAGGCTCGAGCGGTATGAGTTGGGATCAAATTCCAGCGGCTGGAATTCAACATACCTGAACTGGAAATTGTTGTCGACGAAATTAAGAAGCGTGGAATTATAAGTGGTGTTGAAGACAGGCCGGCGCAGCTGTACCTGAAGAGTACCCCTGAATTCATCAGCCGAAAACTGATCTGTCAGATTGATTAGAATGTTACAGTCGATCCTCTCGGCGTAGCTGAACACATGGTTTGTCCATACGGTATTATTCATGAACTCGTAGATATCCCTCTGCATCGACTCGAACACCTGACGGTTTGAACCCTGGATCTTCTGAGCGCTGACCTGGACATTACAGTTCAGCTCCTGGGAACTGACCGCGACTGAAGACAGAATCAGCGCTGTCAGGAGAAAATATTTTATTATCCTATGTCGTTTCATCCGTTTCAGCTTTTAAACGAGCAGGATCAATCTGTTGGCGGGCGGGACCCGCGCTGATGTCAGATTTTGCTTTTCGCGGCCGGACTTTCAGGATTCCGGTAGTATATCTTGCCTTCCTCAAACTCCTGAAGCGCGATGAGAGTAGGTTTCGGGAGCCTCTCGTAGAACTTTGATATCTCTATCTGCTCGCGGTTTTCGAAAACCTCCTCAAGATTATCGGTATAGGAAGCAAACTCTTCAAGCTTCTTGTTAAGCTCCTGCTTCATATCAACCGCAATCTGGTTTGCCCTTCTTCCAACAATGATAACCGTTTCATATACATTTCCCGTATCCTTCGTAAGAAGTTCCATGTTACGGGTCATCGTTGTCGTGGGTGCATTTGTTTTTCTGTAATCCATATTTTTTTACTCGTTGTTTTCTAAATTATCAGCCGGGTTAATATTCAGATACCTTGCAGTGGAATCATAAATCTTTTGCACTTCCTTTGAATACTTGCTCTCGGGATACTCCTCCATAAACGAAAAATAATCGTCGAGAGTCTCCTGGAAGCGTTCTCTTTGCCTTGCCGGAATACTTTTTTCCGCGTAAAGGTAAAGGGAATGAAGCCTGAGGTACATCATTTCTTCCCGGTATTTCGACTCGGAATATTCCTTCAGGCTGTTTGTCAGAGCCGTTATGGCAGCCTTGTACTGCTTCATGTTGTAATAAAGCCTGGCACTCAGATACGACTTCTCCACAAGTCGGTTCTGAAGAATATTAAGATATTCCTGAGCTTCCGGTACCTTCGGACTGT
>JAAYQC010000012.1 GCA_012519515.1 Bacteroidales bacterium
CGAAGTCGATCTGATGGGCGTCGAATTCAGGGCCGTCTACACATGTAAAGCGTGTTTTTCCGCCCACGGTGACCCTGCAAGCCCCGCACATGCCGGTGCCATCGACCATAATGGTGTTGAGGCTGGCCAGGGTGGGGATGTTGTACTTTTTGGTGAGAAGGGCAGCAAACTTCATCATGATGGCCGGACCGATGACGATGCATTCGTCTATTTTCTCCCGGAGGATGACCTCCTCCATTCCTACGGTCACCAGTCCCTGCCGGCCGTAGGAGCCGTCGTCGGTCATCACGATCACATCATCGGACCATTCCCTGATCTGCTCTTCGAGGATTATGAGATCCCTGCTACGTGCCGCGATGACGGAGATCACGCGGTTACCGGCTTTTTTAAAGGCTTCGACGATAGGGAGCATCGGGGCGATTCCCACACCGCCTCCGGCGGCCAGTATGGTTCCTTTCTTTTCCACATGGGTGGCTTTTCCCAGCGGACCAACCAGGTCGGTAATAAAGTCGCCGGGCTCAAGGGCAGCCAGTTTCGAGGAGCTGACCCCCACCGTCTGAACCACCAGGATGATGGTTCCCTTTTCCGGATCTGCACCGGCAATGGTCAGCGGAAACCGCTCCCCTTTTTCGCCAACTCTCAGAATCACGAAGTTCCCTGCTTTCCGGGATCTGGCGATTTCCGGGGCTTCTACCACGATCTTCACCACCTTTTCGGAAAAATACTCTTTTTCAACAATTTTATTCATTAATATACCCGCGTTAGATGTTCAATAACTATTTCCTTCGCTGCCGGTCGTTCTGTGCATGCTTACAGGCAACCTGCGAGGGGTAGAATTCCCAAAAATAAGCAAATCTATCTTTCCTCTCAGGAATTGTGAATAATTCTCACTAAGGTTTTAAGGTTCTACTCTGCCCATAACACGACCGGTAGTATTAATAAACAGGTCACGGGTTTTGCCAACGCGAGAATAAAGTAATAACAATCATAATCCTGTATCGCATCACGAGCGCGAAAACACGCGTCACAGCGACTAGATAGCATCATTACATGGCACCGAACGGCATGCATAAGGCTATACTATAATGTTAATAATTAAAACGTAATAAGCTTAAACAAGAGCATAAAATCAATTATTTTTACTTCGGGTTATACAGTTATTCGATACTTAAAACAGATATATACTTTATTATCATACAGACTATTTGGCGATTACAAACCTTAATTGACATTTAAGTAAATATTTTTTGTAAATTAACTTATAAGTGAATACTTTTGTCGTAAAGAAATGGTTTGATGAAGGAGAGCGCTGCAGTTTTTACACTGTACTCGTAGGAGAAAACAAATACTCCGAAACTGACCGTTTTTTTATGAAGTTTGAAGAAACCGACAATCAATATAACAGAGAAGCGCATGAACTTTTACGTCTCATTACCTATAGCATTGGTAACGTTTATGGTGCCATTGATGCTTTTTTCGACCGTACTAAGAATAAAGCTCAGGCTCTTCCACCAAAACCAAAGAAAGGAATTCCTGAAATATTCCAAATGGGGATTAATTTCCCACTTAGACTATATTGTTTTCGAATATCTGAATCAATTGTAATCTTATTCAACGGAGGAATTAAAGATCAACCAACTGATCAGGAAAGTAAAGATTTGAGTTTGAAGTTTTATGAAGCTCAACAACTTGTTAACCGGATTTCTGAAGCAATTCATGATGGCACAATGATTGTTGATAATGATAGTAGAACACTAACAGATTTTCAAGGGAATTCACAAATAATCCTTTAAAATGAAAAGCAAAGTTGCAGAACGTATGATGGCAAAAATGCCTGAAGACGTCAAAATATTTGTTGACAAATATGCTGACATTGTTGTCCGCATAAATCAACTTCTAAAGGAGAAAAATTACTCTCAAAAGGAATTAGCAGAAAAACTTGAGAAGAGCCCATCTGAAATAAGCAAATGGCTTGCGGGTGATCATAACTTTACCCTAAGGTCAATTGCTAAACTCGAAGCTGAATTGGGTGAAACAATTCTTTATGTGCCCAAAAGAATTGCTTTTCAAACATACAGTGAAAAAACTATATCGTTCACTGTGCTTAAGAATGATCACATAAACACGAATGTAGATTTTACTCCTGTTACTGCTTCATGTAAATCAGAAAATGAACTCTCCAATGTCATCTGAAAAGAAAATCTTATTTGAAGCCAATAAAATCCATTTAGTTAGGATTGAAATATTAAAATGCCACATTGATTCTCCCTTTGAACTTTCTGTTGAAAGAATTAAAGGGTATGAATTTAAAATGGATTTTGATCTTGGCTTTAATCTTGAAGACAAATTAATTAAGGCTGATTTCAAGCTTAGTATTGTTTCAAAAAGTGATACTACTAATTTTGAGGAAGCAACAGGTGAATTCCTATTTACTTTTATTTTTAATGTTGAGAACCTTAATGAGTTGGCATCTGTGAATAAAAAGAAGCATATTACCCTAGATGGAAAACTTGGAAACGCAATTGCCTCTATTACTTATTCCACGACCCGTGGAATATTGTTTACAAGACTCAAAGGCACATCGCTAGAAGGTTTTATTTTACCTATTATTGATCCTAACGAACTCCTGCATCTGGAGCGGAAATAAATTCCTGATTGCTCAATGCTTTAATTAACCCTGTTCCCAACAGGTCGGCATATATTATTCGTCCTCCGCATCACGAGCGCGAAAACAAACGTTACAGTGGCAATAATCACGGGAACATTCCCCTGAAGAACGATCTTTTCGGTTTTTTAAGGCTGATATAAAGTACAGTGCCCTCAGTCAGCCTGCTATCCTTGTCAATAATATTTCCAGACTGGTCAACTACAACAGGCATGACTTTGGGTAGTGCTTCTCCCTGATTCGAATAGTATTTGAAAACTGCATCTTTAACCCTTGCGCCTTCATACAGTTCAAGCTGAATATCATTTACCGTGACGTTCATTTGCTTCAGATTTTTATCCCGCTCAAGTTAATTAAAAAATGCTATTCAGGGTGCATTAGTGACACTTACCCTTAAATCAGCGCCCATGCCTGATGCACAAAAAAAAGCACAGGTAAAATTCCTGTGCTTGCTGATTTTCAGTTCATCTGCCTGACCCGCTCAATAAGTCGTTCAGTTAGTTTTTTCTTTGGAACAGGTTTCAGCCTGTCCAGAAGTTTGAACACATCACCGAATTCCTGGTAGAAGCCAAAGGCATCTTCATATAAATCAATATCATCAACCTGGATTTCGTGATATGAAAGAAATTGAGTAGAGATTTTTGCCATAGGCCTTAAGGTTTTTATCATTTGAATAAAAACGGCCTATGGCAAAAAATATTGCGGTAAGATCAGTTAATTGTGAGGCTGATTTTTTTCTCCTCCATCATCTTCCTCATGTTAATGAGGGCATATCTCATCCTGCCAAGGGCCGTGTTAATACTAACATCTGTTATATCAGCTATTTCCTTGAAGCTAAGTCCTGAGTAGTGGCGCAGAATCACCACTTCTCTCTGGTCTTCAGGCAGCTGGCTGATCAGTTTCCTGATATCCTTCTGAATCTGCTTCTTTATCATATGATCTTCAACGGTTGCCTCTGCAAGTTTCTTTGAATTAAAGAGATCAGATTCATAGTCGTCATTTGAAACAGTGTTAAGCTGCTTAACTCTGCGGAAATGATCGATTATCAGGTTATGGGCGATACGCATCACCCATGAAATAAATTTACCGTTGTCGTAATATTTTCCGGATTTGACCGACTGGATTACTTTCAGGAATGTATCCTGGAACAAATCTTCGGCCAATGCCTGATCGCGTATATAAAGACTTATGTACGCGAAAACTTTACTTTTGTGACGACGGATTAATTCTTCGAAGCAGGACTGCTCACCTTTTACAAACTCTTCAATAAGTTCGTAATCGGTCATTGATTTTCTCATAGCTCTCTCTTTATTTAAGTGTAAAAGAGTAGAGTTGTTTTATAGGCAGTCCTCCAGTTTTTGGGTTAATTTGAAGTGCAAAGGAAATTAAATTTTTTAAATAACAAAATTTTTTATTGTTTTTTTTCATTTTTTTCATCAAAATCTGCACTATTTCCGTCAACAAGCGGCTGCCGTTAGCCAAAATTCCATTTTCCGGCAGCGGTTTGAAGTCAAAAATGGGTCTGAAACCAAAGGCAGGTTATCATAGAGAATATGAGAATTTTTGCCACCTTTGGACAATTTTAAAAGCGGGTTTACAAGAGTGTGCAGATGGATGATTTCATAGAGATAAAAGGTGCAAGGGTAAACAATCTGAGAAATGTAAGTCTGAAAATCCCGAGAAACAAGCTGGTGGTGATAACCGGTGTTTCAGGATCGGGAAAATCATCCCTGGCCTTCGATACAATATATGCTGAAGGACAAAGGAGATACGTCGAAAGTCTTTCTTCCTATGCCAGGCAATTCCTCGGAAGCATGAACAAGCCCGAGGTGGATTCCATAAACGGCATCCCTCCTGCCATAGCGATCGAGCAAAAGGTAAATTCCAGGAATCCGAGGTCGACTGTCGGAACATCAACCGAGATCTACGACTACATGAGGCTGCTTTTCGCAAGGATAGGAAGGACATATTCTCCCGTATCGGGAAGGGAGGTAAAGAAATACAGCGCCGACGATCTTGTAAACTTTCTTACAACCCTGCCGGAAGGGACAAAAGTCACTATTGTATCGCCGGCTATCATACCGCAAACCATAATAATACCGGATTATCTTGATTTCCTGGTTAAGCAGGGATACACACGTGTTGAAACTGATGGCCGTATGGTCAGGATTGACGAAGCTGTTCCGGAAGGCTCCTTTCACCAGGGTCAGGAGGTAAATATTGTAATCGACAGGCTCGTGGTCAGCTATGATCCGGATAACCTGAGCAGATCGGCGGAATCAGCCGCTGCAGCATTTCAGGCCGGAAAAGGATACTGCCAGGTTATCATACACAGGGAAGACGATACGGAACGACTCAGCTTCTCGAATATATTTGAAGAAGACGGAATAGAGTTCGAGGAACCGAACGAGTACTTCTTCAGTTTCAACAACCCGATAGGAGCCTGCCCCTTATGCGAAGGATATGGTAAGATAATCGGGATTGATGAAAACCTTGTTATTCCCGACCAAAATCTTTCAGTCTACCAGGATGCCATAGCCTGCTGGAGGGGCGATACAATGAAGAAATGGAAGGAGAGACTTATCGCCACTGCCGATCAGTTCGGTTTTCCGATACATAAGCCCTATTATCAGCTTTCGGAAGAGCTTAAACAACTGCTGTGGACCGGCAACAGGTATTTTTATGGTCTGAACCGCTTCTTCCGACATCTTGAGGAAAAGAAATACAAGATACAATACAGGGTGCTTCTGAGCAGGTACAGGGGAAAGACTACCTGCCCTGAATGCAGGGGAACAAGACTAAAAAAAGGGGCTTCATATGTAAAGGTCGCCGGGAAAAATATCCAGGAACTCGTATCAATGCCAATTTCGGAGCTTTACGGTTTTTTCAGGGACATCTCTCTGAACGAGACTGACATGAAAATAGCCGGGCGTCTTCTTACCGAAATCAGGCAGAGACTGAAATTCCTGCTGAATGTCGGTCTCCCCTATCTCACCCTGAACAGGCTCTCATCCACGTTATCGGGAGGTGAATCGCAAAGGATAAACCTTGCCACATCTCTGGGCAGCAACCTTGTAGGTTCGATGTACATCCTCGACGAGCCAAGCATAGGCCTCCATCCCCGCGACACCCATCTTCTGATCGGTGTCCTTAAGGAACTCAGGGATCTTGGAAACTCCGTGCTCGTTGTGGAGCATGAAGAAGAAATAATCAGAGCTGCCGATGAAATAATCGACATGGGACCGGAAGCCGGAAGGCTGGGAGGCGAAGTTGTGTTCCAGGGACCTCCCAACAAGACGGAATCGAATACTTCGCTTACTTCAGGATATCTTTCAGGCAGGCTCGAAGTGAAGGTGCCGGACAAAAGAAGGAAATGGAACAGCTATATAGAAATAAAAGGTGCAAGGGAAAACAACCTCAGGAACATCGATGTAAAATTCCCCCTTCATACCATAACAGCTGTTACCGGAGTAAGCGGATCGGGCAAATCAAGTCTCGTGACCGATATTCTTTATTCAGCACTTTCAAACAGGATAAGCGGAAGCAATCTGCAACCCGGCAAATTCAGGGAACTGTCTGGTGATATATCGAGACTTACCGGGATAGAACTGGTCGATCAGAACCCGATAGGCAAATCATCGAGGTCGAATCCGGTTACCTACCTGAAAGCATATGATGAGATCAGGAAGCTTTATGCCGAGCAGCAACTTTCGGTACAGAACAATTTCAAGGCTTCGCACTTCTCATTCAACGTAGAGGGTGGAAGGTGCGAGGAATGCCAGGGAGAAGGGGTCATAAGAGTAGAGATGCAGTTCATGGCCGATGTTGAGCTAACCTGCGAAAATTGCAAGGGGATGAGATTCAAAAAGGATATCCTTGAGGTAAGGTATAATGGAAAGAATATCCACGACATACTTGAAATGACAATTGATGAGGCCATTGATTTCTTTGGAAGTCGTAATGGCAGGAGTGAGAACAGAATAACGAACAAGCTCATGCCTCTGGCTGATGTCGGACTTGGTTACATAAAAATGGGACAGTCGTCAAGCACACTTTCGGGCGGCGAAAGCCAGAGGGTTAAATTGGCCTATTTCCTGAGCCAGGAAAAGGATTGCGGGCATATACTGTTCATTTTTGACGAACCTACCACGGGATTGCATTTCCACGATATAAACAAGCTGCTGAAATCGATCAATGCCCTGGTCGACCACGGTCATTCGGTTATTCTTATAGAACATAACCAGGAGGTTATAAAATGCTCCGACTGGGTCATCGATCTTGGACCCGAAGGTGGAGAAGAAGGGGGCAATATTGTATTTGCAGGGCGCCCTGAAGAGCTGGCGCTGCATAAGGAATCGCATACAGGCCGGTTTCTGGCCCACAAGCTGAAGCTATGACTTAATCAATCCTGAAGCCGAACATTACCGATACGCAGCCCTGTGCAGGAATCCCGGTATTCTGGCCTGAGGGTATCTTCAAAACGACCCTCAGCTGCTGGCTTGCCTGCAGCTTAAAGTCCCAGGTGCAACTGTTATTGTTATCCTTGCTCGAGTAAAGGATATTTCTGTCGGCATCGAGAACGAGGAATTCGACAGGAGGAAGATTCTCCGCACTGCAAACCGACATGCGGTATTCCATATCGGAGAAAAAAGTTTTATACAATTCTGCCTCCTCCCCTTCCGAGAGTATTGTTGCGTGATAATTACCATCATGCGTATAGGAACCCAGTTCGGGAAGACATGTTTTTTTGGCAAAGGCCTTGCACTGGGCATTTGCAGTTGTCCCGGCTATAAAAACAAGAGCAACGAGGATTAAGATAAATCTGTTAACTTTCATAGATCTGGCTATTTAATCAGGGTACTTCTAATGCCTGCCACTGTTTCGGAGAGCTCCCTGAAGACTTCAGGACTAAAATCAGCGCTGACTTCCGATTTCAGGACAGTAGTATTGCTTGCCTGGTCGTATTCAGGTCTTACCGGACTTGTTTTCAGAGTGATCTTGTCGAAAACTGTTTTCACCTTCTCTACCTGGCCAATAAGATCATCGATAGCAGGATGCCCCTTGCTACCGGAAAGAAGGCCAATCAGTATATCAACCGAAAGTTTCTGGTCGATTATCCTGCCAACCAGTTTATTACTGTTGAAATCCTTCATATCGACAAGCTGGGTGGATATGTACAGACCTTCAAGCCATCCACCGGCAAGCACCATTGCAGCAATTGCAGGCTGGCCGTTATCCTCGAGATAGGAGTTTGAATTGAGATAGGTCTGGGAAATAATATCCATAATTACCTCGGTATTGTGAATGTTCTCCTCAAGCTTGGCAATGTCCTCCTCTGAAATGGCATCCAGAATTCCCAGGCCGTCGGCCATCTGCTTGGCCACATTCATATAATTGATTATGAGTTGTGTCTGGTCGTACAAACTCGCGAAGCTGAGGTCGGTGGTGTAAATTCCCAGGTTTAGCGCCATACTCCTGTTGGTGTTATAGTTTCTCGCGTTTTCGATGGGATTGAGAAGATTGTCATCGAACAAGGCTCCGGCCGATTTAATTAGCATTGCAGATTCAAGCGGAGACGGCAGTGTGTAGAAAATTTTTTCCGCTTGCTTGATGTTTTCATAAATGGCAGCATTTGCCCCGGTAACACTCAGGGTATCCGTATCCTTTCCGGCTTTCTTCACGCCCGACCGGCATCCTGCGAGCATTATCGCTGCAAAGAGAACCACTGCAGGAATACTGTTGCTGATATTAAGAAGTCGCTTCATAATAAATTAGGTATGTTTTTAAATCCTTCCTGTTCAGAATAGTTAATTCAATAAATAATTACCCATATTGGCTGTAAGCTTCCAACCGAATTCTAACTTTGCACCAAACGATTAAAAATGAACAGCCCACAGAATAAACGCAAAGAACTTGAACATATTTTAAGCAAGGGTAACTTTGTTAAGATCAATGAGGCAATAAGGAGTCTCAGGGAAGAATCGCCGTTCACAGGAGCAATAGAACTTCTTGTCTCTTATTATGAGTCAGGCAGTGACCTTCAGGTTAAAAGACTCATAAGCAATTTTCTCAATGACCTCAAGAATCAGGCATCGTGTGTGGAAATCATTGAAGAGATCAATAAAAATCATTTACCTGAGACCAGGATCATGCTTATAGCCTCGTGCTGGGAATCGGGACTCGATTATTCGGGCTTCATAAGCGATTTCGCCGAACTGTTCATCAGCGGGGATTATGCCACAGCCATTGAATGTTTTACTGTTATTGAATCTTCGGCCGGGCACCTTGGCATGACTGAAAAGAAAAAGCTAATAACACAATTAAAAGAAAATGCTTCAAGGATAACGGGTGAAAAGACAGCTCTTGCCATGGAACTACTTTACTTTCTTGAACAGACAGATGAGGAGTGATATCCACGCATCGCCTTACCTGACAATCAGAATAATGCCTGTGTATTTCCCTGATGTTCTACTCGTACGATGAAAAATATTTCATAAACTGAGTCCTTTCAAAGACATCCGGATTATGATAATTTGCATAATTCAGTTTACCTCTGAACTCGTCAATGCTTCCGAAGCCTTTTTCATCCATCCATCCTGCAATCTGCTGATTCATGTTTTTAAGGTAGCTGATTCCCTTGTTGTAAAGAACTGAACATACCTGAACCGAATTTGCACCGGCAAGAATGTACCTGACTGCATCCTGTCCGGAATGAACTCCGGTGGATGCTGAAATGTCAATCCTGATCTTCTGGGCACTTGCCATAGCCACCCATCTCAGGACGTAGCGGCGTTCTATCTCATGGCTCAGTACCGTTGCAGGAATAATCTCAAGCTTGTCGACATCTATATCAGGCTCATAAAACCTGTTGAACATAACAACACCATTTACGCCCCTGTTATAAAACTGGTCAAGCATATAGAGGATATTCGTAAATCTGAAGCCGATCTTTAAGACCACAGGGATCTTAATCGTTTTCTTTATGTTCTCAATAAGCTCAAAATAAAGTTTTTCGGATTCTTCAGGCGTTTTCTTCCTGTCGACCGGCAGGAAGAAAACATTGATTTCCAGGGCATCTGCTCCCGCTTCAGCAATATTCCTTGCAAAGTCCGTCCAGCCTTTGGCCGTATAACAGTTTACGCTGGGAATGACGGGTATGCTGAGATCCTTCTTTGCCTGCCTGATCATCTCAAGGTAGTTATAGACCGAGTTGGAATGCACATAATTCGAAATATAGTCATCAGCTTCGGGATAGCCGGATGTTGATGAAATAGCATGAACATAGTAATTGATCTGTTCTTCGAAGAGTGATTTCAGAACAACAGCTCCGGCTCCGTTGTCTTCAGCTTCCCTGAGATGTCCGAGAGTTGATGTAAGACGGCTGCTGCTGACAATCAGAGGGCTTCTGAGAGTAAGTCCGAGGTATTTTGTACTTAGCTTTTCCATTGATTTCCAAATAAAGTAGTTATTAAACAATTGCACCGGTGTTTCTGCCGGACTGACAAGCTAAAATTAATAAAATAAACTCTTATCTGTTTCTGCTTCCAAAGATCAGGCTTCCTATTCTCACCATGGTACTTCCCTCCCCGATTGCTATTTTATAATCACCCGACATGCCCATTGAGATATCTCTGAATGAATGATCATCTGCGAAAAATCGGCTTTTAATCTGTTTATAACAATCAGCCAGAAACCGGAATTCCCTCCTGATCTGTTCTGTATCGTCTGTAAATGTTGCCATTCCCATCACGCCACATATCCTCACCGACTGCATCGAACGGAATTCCTCCGAACCGAGCATTTCCACAGCTTCCTCCATAGTGAATCCGTATTTGGTTTTTTCATCCGCGATATATATCTGAATGAGGCAATTGACGATCCGGGTGATCTTGGATGCTTCAGCGTTTATAACTCTCAACAGACGCCTGCTGTCGACCGATTGTATCATGCTAACAAAAGGCACAAGCTGCCTTACCTTATTGGTCTGGAGATGGCCTATCAGGTGCCATTCGATATCAGCCGGCAACTGGTCTTTTTTCTGAAGTAGTTCCTGAACCCTGTTCTCCCCGAATAATCTCTGACCTTCATTGTAGGCTTCCATTATCGCGGATACCGGTTTGGATTTTGACACGGCAACTATTCTGACAGAATTCGGTATCTGCTGCCTGAGGTTACGGATATTTGTAGCTGTACTATTCATTACTTCGTCTAATCCAAAAGATGGATCACCAGTCCGCTTCTGAGTTTTGGTTCAAACCAGGTTGTCTTTGGCGGCATGATGTTTCCTGAATCGGCCACGGTAATAAGCTGTTTCATGGAAACCGGGTAAATTGCGAAGGCAACCTTCATCTCTCCGCTGTCGACCCTTTTTACCAGTTCGCCAAGTCCTCTTATGCCTCCCACAAAATCTATCCTTTTGGAACGTCTGAGGTCCTGAATATCGAGGATGGGCATAAGCACCTGATTAGTAAGGATTGTAACGTCGAGGCTTCCGATAGGATCATTATCGTCATAGGTTTCGGGACGAGCGACAAGGCAATACCAGCGGCCGCCCAGATACATTGAAAGCTTGTGAAGCTTTCGCGGCCTGTAGGTTCGGGTACCTTTATCAATGATAACAAATCCATTTTCGAGCTTCGACAGGAATTCCTGTTCGGAAAGTCCGTTTAGGTCCTTAACAATCCTGTTGTAATCGAGTATCCTGAGCTGATTATCGGGAAAGTGAACCGCCATGAAATAGTTATATTCTTCATTTCCGGTGTGGCGCGGGTTGTTTTCGCGCATTTCCTTTCCGACCAGTGCAGCTGCAGCGGTACGATGGTGACCGTCGGCAACATATGTATAAGGCACTTTTTCCGCAAAGAGTTTTTCTATCCTCTGGTTTGTATCCCTGTCCCTGACCACCCAGAAGGTATGGCCGAAACCGTCATCAGCAGTAAAGTCATATTCCGGCTGCTCCGACGTGGTTATTGATTCAACTATCTCATCAATCTGCTTAACGGCAGGATAGGCAAAAAACACAGGTTCAATATTAGCATTATTGACTCTTATATGGATCATCCGGTCCTGTTCCTTATCGGGGCGGGTAAGTTCATGTTTCTTTATAACTCCGTTGAGATAGTCGTCG
>JAAYQC010000066.1 GCA_012519515.1 Bacteroidales bacterium
AAGACCTGTCACTGCCCCCTGTGCCCCGTGCTTTTGCCGCCAGCCGCATGCCGCTCGCCGCAAGCCGTTCCTCCGCCCCGTGCCAATTGCTCATTGTTAATTGTTAATTGTTAATTGTTAATTGTTAATTGTTAATTGTTCATTGCTCATTGCTAATTGCTTACATAAGCGGGAGCGCGTGTTGAATATCCTTCCAGAATTGTTCATTCATAAGGTACGCGGCTCCGAGGAATGCTGCATCTTCTTTCAATTCGGAAAGTGCTATTTTGCAGTCGCAGTTCTCTTTTCTGAGGCTGTTTTCGAAAATATCGCCGAAAAGGTGATAGGCGTTGGAGATATTACCTCCTACTACCACTATCTCAGCTCCGAATTTCTTCAGCCACGGGGCGAGGAAGACTCCCAGGTTATTGCCGAATTCAGAGAACAGCTCATGTACCACCGGATCGGAATCTGCCAGTTCGGCAAATTCCTTCACCCCGCTCAGTTCCTTGCCTGTCAGTTTTTTATATTTGCCTACGAACCAGCGTGTTGAAAAATAATCATCAGCAATGTTGTCGCCGTAAGGAAGATGATAGACACATCCAAGTTTAGGCACTTCGGGACCGTCGACTATAGGTATTTTGTCGGCTATGAAAGCGGAGCCTAAACCGGTTCCCAGAGTCACTGCCATTGATCGCCGGTAAGCTGAGGCTTTTCCAACAAGGGCTTCACCCACGGCAAAAACCGAGACATCGTTCATAAACCGTATAGGGAAGTCTTCGGGCTGGCTGAGCCGGGCTGAAAGAGCTTCCCTGACGTTGCAGCCGTACAGCTTCTCATACTTGGCCACGCCTTTGATATAGCTGATACCTTTCACATAATCGAAAGGTCCCGGCATTCCAAAGCCGATACCCTTCAATCTTCCTCCTTCCGGTATCTTCTCAACCACGTGGGAAATGGTTTCAGCCCATATTCCGATAATAACATCCGATTCCGCTTTATTGTCCACGGGATTGTCAATCCGCGTCGCATCAATTATTTCAAGCGTTTCAAGGTCGACTGCAGCGCAGCTGATATGGCTGCCTCCAATGTCGACACCGATGGCATAATTGTGTTGCATCATAATATATGAACAAATGAAAAAACAGATCGCTGAAAATATTGAATTTTGTCGTTAATGCAAAAAGATGAGTTTAAAAATATAATTTCGCATTGTAAAATTCACAGTCCATGCCAAAAATCACCAGGGAAGATGCCCTTCTGTATCACAGCAGGGGGCGCCACGGAAAAGTGGAGGTAATACCGACAAAACCTTACTGCACACAAAATGATCTGAGTCTGGCCTATACACCCGGAGTGGCATATCCATGCCTTGAGATTGAAAAGAATCCGGATGAAGCCTACAACTACACTGCCAAAGGGAATCTGGTGGCAGTGATCACGAACGGAACGGCTGTTCTTGGACTGGGAGATATCGGTGCCCTGGCCGGCAAACCGGTCATGGAGGGTAAAGGGCTTCTTTTCAAGGTGTTTGCAGATATTGACGTATTCGACATCGAGATAGATGAGAAGGACCCCGATAAGCTGGTTGAAATCTGCGCGAAAATAGCGCCTACCTTCGGCGGAATAAATCTTGAAGACATAAAGGCTCCTGAGTGTTTTGAGGTAGAGGAGAAGCTTAAGGCTATGGTCAATATTCCGGTCTTTCATGATGATCAGCATGGCACCGCCATAATATCAGGAGCCGGGCTTCTGAATGCTCTCGAGCTCTCGGGCAAGAAGATTGAGGATCTGAAGCTGGTTGTCTGTGGTGCCGGTGCCGCGGCTATTTCCTGTACAAGGCTCTACACCAGGCTTGGAGTCAGGAAAGAAAATATTGTTATGGCCGACAGCAGGGGAGTGATCAACAGTAAGAGAAAGGATCTCAACAAATACAAGCAGGAATTCATTACCGGCAGGAATATCGATACTCTGGCCGAAGCAGTAAAGGGAGCCGATCTGTTCCTTGGTCTTTCGACAGCCGGTACACTTACAAAGGAGATGCTCGCGACGATGGCCGACCATCCGCTTGTTTTCGCGATGGCGAATCCCGATCCTGAAATAAGCTGGGAAGATGCCATGTCGGTAAGGGATGACCTTATTTTTGCCACGGGCAGGTCGGATTATCCCAACCAGATCAACAATGTACTCGGCTTTCCCTATATATTCAGGGGAGCCCTTGACGTAAGGGCTTCCGGCATCAACGAAGAAATGAAACTTGCTGCCTCGAAGGCGCTTGCCGCTCTTGCCAGAGAGCCCGTTCCCGATGTTGTTCTCAAAGCCTACAAACTTGAATCCCTTTCATTCGGGAAGGAATACATCATACCAAAACCGCTTGATCCGAGGCTCATTTCGTGTGTGGCAAGCTGTGTGGCCAGGGCAGCAATGGATACGGGAGTGGCCCGCAGACCTATAACCGACTGGGAAGCATACAGGGAATGCCTCAACAGCAGGCTGAGCACTCATATAAAGAAAGTAGGCGAATTGGGTGAATTCTAAAGGACTGATTTGATCTTATCCCTCTCAGCCTTCTGCACAGCCATCTTGCGCTCGTACATGGAAGCAACGAAACCGGAGATCTCGTCGACAGGGAATGATTTCCTGTTAATGGTAACATCGAACAGGTTGTCGATGTTCCTTTGCTTTTTATTCAGGAAAGTCCTGATAAGCTCTTCCCTTTTCAAATCTGTTTCGATAATATACTTCTGAGCAGTTTCCTTATCCATCTCCTTCTTCCTCATCACATTTTCCATCCTCCAATCAAACGGCGCCACGAGTCGTACGTGAAAGGAGTCCCTGATCCCTTGCGATATTGAAACCCCTCCCCTTCCAACCAGGACAACATAACCTTCCTTGCAAATCGAAAGGACCACATCCTTTATTGCCTTTTTAACTCTCAGGTCGCTGACAAACCCTCCTGAAAAAGCCATTATCATTTCAGACAGGTTCGAAAGCTTGATACCCGTGTAATAGCTCTCGACACGCTGGGTATCGATATTAAGCTCCTTCGCGATTGAATAAATAATATCCTTGTCGACCCATTTCCATTTTGTCGTTTTATGAATGGAATTAAGCTTTTCGACAATACCGGCGGCTGTTTCGCGGGCATCGCATCCCGTCTGACGGGATACCGTGATCACGGGACCATCTTCGGACGCAGAGCCGCTAAGCACTGATTGCCTGTATCTTTCATCAAAATAATCAAAGAATTTTTTCATATGGCCTCGGCTTTTAATTTGTGTAATAATGTATGAAAAAAAACTGACATCCGGAACCTTAAATGAGTATTATGATAAAAATTATCAGGCTGTTTCATATCTGCCGGCAAGCTGCACTTAATTCATATTTTTTATCATATCTTTACTTAATTGGAAAAACGACATCACACACCTAATAAAACGCCATTACTATGACATCTATCTTTTCAAAGCCGGAACTGGTTTGGTTTATCATCGGACTTGTATTGTTTCTGCTGGAGCTGGTCCTTCCCGGATTTGTAATCTTCTTCTTCGGAGTGGGAGCATGGGTCACCGCGCTTCTCTGCCTGATAGCCAACCCGGGCATAAACCTTCAGGCGATAGTTTTTGCAGTCACCTCCATCCTTTCCCTGGTACTTCTCAGGAAAATGATACAAAGGCGCTTCTTCTACAGCAAGGATGAATTATCGAAGGACGTGGAAGATGAATTCACGGGGAGGGAAGCGGTTGCAACCATGGATTTCAAACCCGGACATACAGGGAAGGTCGAATTCAAGGGAACCACATGGAAGGCTGAATCGACGGAATCCATTGTAAAAGGGCAAACCGTCATTATCAAGTCAAAGGAGAATTTTAAACTGTTTATTGAACCAAAAAAATAGAAAAATGACGCAACTAATTACACTGTCAGCAGCAAATCCCAGTACCACAATCATTCTTATAGGGATTGTCTTACTAACCTTCATCCTTATTTCGTCGATGGTGAAGGTTGTTCCGCAGAGAACTGCAATAATCGTTGAAAGACTCGGAAAGTACAGAACAACCTTCAGTGCAGGTTTCCAGATACTTATACCATTTATCGACAAGATAAGGTACAGGCATACTCTGAAGGAACAGGCAATAGATGTTGCATCTCAGACTTGTATAACACGCGACAATATTGCAATTGAGGTCGACGGCATTCTCTACCTCCAGGTCCTTGATCCTAAGAAAGCCTCCTACGGTATTGACAACTACCGCTTTGCTTCGATTCAGATAGCACAGACAACCATGAGGAGCGTTATCGGCAAGCTCGAACTCGACCGTACATTCGAGGAACGAGAATCGATAAATGCCACTATTGTTGATGCAGTCGACAAGGCAAGTGAACCATGGGGCGTTAAGGTAACCCGTTATGAGGTAAAGAATATTATACCTCCCCAGAGCATCAAGGATGCCATGGAGAAGCAGATGAGGGCTGAAAGGGAGAAGAGGGCAATCATTGCCGAATCGGAAGGAACAAGGCAGGCCAAGATAAATGTTGCCGACGGCGACAAGCAGGAGTTCATTCTCAGGTCGGAAGGAGAAAAGCAGAAGAGGATCAATGAAGCGGCCGGACGTGCTTCCGAAATTGAGCAGGTGGCAAATGCAACAGCTAACGGTCTGAGAGCCATTGCAACAGCAATATCGGAAGAAAATGGCTTAAATGCCGTGAACCTCCGGGTAGCTGAACAGTACCTGAATGGTTTTGCAAACCTTGCAAAACAAAACAATACCATTATACTTCCTTCAAATCTTACTGACATCGCCGGTATTGTTGCCACGGCAACATCAATGTTCAACGAGGTGAAGGATAAGAAGAAATAAGTTGTCCTGAATACCTTTCAGTGTGTTATGCTGACTCATGTTCGGTCCGGAGGATGATCTCATTCTGAAGATCCTCTCCCAGATCGTTGAAGTAGTCGCTGTATCCTGCCACCCTGACTATCAGATCCCTGTATAGTTCGGGATGCTTCTGTGCATCGCGAAGTGTTTCGGCATTTACCACATTGAACTGAATGTGATGGCCGTCGAGACTGAAATAGCTTCTGATCAGTGAGGTAAGGCAATTGTAGCTGTTCTCATCGTCGAAGAAGGAAGGCGAGAATTTCTGATTCAGAAGAGTGCCTCCCGTACGCAGATGATCGATCTTTGAAGCCGATCTGATCACCGAGGTCGGTCCGTTGCTGTCGACGCCCTGACTTGGGGAAATGCCTTCCGAAAGCGGAGTGAAAGCTTTCCTTCCGTCGGCTGTGGCGCCTGTAACGCTTCCGAAATAAACATGCGATGTAGTGGGAAGCATATTGATCCTGTGCACGCCGCCCCTTGAGCATGGACGTCCGTTGACCGCGTCATAATAGATCTCAAACACTGTAACTGCCTGCTGATCGGCATAATCATCGTCATTGCCGTATTTTGGCGTATTGTAGATCAGATCGTATCTCAACTGATCACAG
>JAAYQC010000247.1 GCA_012519515.1 Bacteroidales bacterium
AAACGAAAAACCCCCGCGGCGCTGCGGGGGTTTATGCTGGTTGGCGGATAGTTCCGCCAGGGTTTTATTGGGTTTACTTCACAGGCTTGGTCTTGGAGGCTCTTGTTCCAGTAGCTTGTGGTTGGATGTCTCTGTTATACTGAACCCTGGTGGGCTGGAACACTTGTCTCACTCTGTCGAGGCCAGAGAACTGAGTCCGCGCAGTGGCTAAGCCGGTAAAGGCAGTGACCTTGAAGAAGTGATAGGGTTCGTTGCCAGTGTACGCGTAAGTGGTGTTGGGAGTGGCGGCAAGCAAGGTCCAGGGATCATCCGCGTAGGGATCGTTGGAACCATATACATTGTAAGCGGTGGCGCCGACAATGGAGTTCCAGCTCAGGGTGGGTACGCCTGACTCGAGGGCAATGGTGAGGTCAGGGATTGCCAGTTGCGGATAAGGGATCACAAATCCGTCAACCTCGCAGCCTCTTTGAAGTCTGCCGACATAGTATGTTTCACCCATATAGCCATCAGCATCAGGCTGGTTGGTGTTCACCCACAAGAGGAAGCCGTCGTCATCGGTAGAGGCAGCCAGATAGAGAAATCCGGTATCCTGGTCGAAGGCCATGCCCTGGGCATACTCGAGGTCGTAACCGACTGTATAGCCCAAGGGTGTAACGGCCAGGGTTACAGGATCGATGGTGAACACCGCGTCGTAGCCGAGATCAAGCGCGTAGAGGGTGCTGTTATAGTTGTTCCAGGCTATATCGACCAATCTGCCATTGAAAGCTGCGCCACCCCAGGTCAATTGGCCAATCAGGGTAGGAGCGCCGGTGAGCTTGTCCAAGGTGTAGAGGCTGTTAGCGTTGACACCGTAGACAACGTCAGCGACAGGGTCCCAGGCAACACCGCTCAGGTAGAGGCCGACATCGCCGTTGATAGTTCCCGCGCCGGTGGTAGTGTCGATCTGCCACCACTTTCCACTCGTGGGATAACTTTCGTTGTAGTTCTCAACGCCCCACCATCCGCCGTCGATCCAATCAGCGCCAGCCAGGAATCTGGTAAATGGATTTGGTTCCGGCAGATCGGTGATGGTGCCGGGGTCCCGCAGGCTGAAGGTGGCAGGGCCATCCAGAATATTACCTGGATCAAAGCACACGTCCCCATAGGCGGTCTTGTTCAGTTCAATACAGACGAACTGGCCGGTTATGGTATCGTTTGCGGGGTTTTCATCGCCTGCCAGGTTGGTGGTGACAGTCACATCGTAGAAGGTGTTTGCCACTGGCGTGAAGCTGCCGAAGCTGAGCTGCTGGGTAGCCCCCGGCGCCAGAGCGGTTACACTCTGGGCAGGCAGGGTGGTGCCACCGATGGTTATGGTCACGTTGAAGGAAATGGTCTGGGTTCCGTTGTTGCCCACTGTGGCCATGGGGGTGAAGGCAAGCGGCTCGACCACCTGATACATATCGATGGATACAGCCTTGGCATCCAGATTATAGGGAACAGCCAGGTAAACGTCGTCCACATACCAGAAGTTGAACTGGTAGTGGTTCCCATCCATAACCCAAGCCAGGTAGGTGACAGGAGCGTTCAGGCCGGAAATGGTAACGGTCTCATAAGCGCCGATACTTCCCGAGCCGCTGATAATTGCATAGTCGGTGTCATACCAGGTGTTAAGGTCGTGGCTGTATTGCAGTTTTGCCGTTACTCCAGCTCCAAAGTCGCTGTAGTACTGGTTGAAACTGGCTGTAAACATGGGGATGCCGTTGGTATCGATGGGAGGTGTGATCAGGCGGGAGACGCCGGTTGCGTTGTACCACGAGCACTTCATCTCGTTGACTGTTCCGCCGGCGTTTGTGGAGGCAGAGACAGTCCAGCGGTCAGAGGTCACTCCGCCTGAGTAGGTTTGGGTCCAGCCGAGTGGCCAGACAGGAGTGGCGTCAGTTCCGAAATTCTGGGTGTGGGGGAGGGTGATGGTGGGATCAGGCTCGATTGTGAATTCGTAGGGTGGCCACTGATACACTTCATCGGGATACGCGGCGCTGAATCCGACGACTGTCCAAACGTAGGTTTCGCCGTAAACATAAGTGAAGAGCGGATTGTAGGGGCTGCTTATATCTTCATAGGCTATGGCAGCGGCAAAGAAGTCGTCCGTGCTATAGCCCGTGCCGAGCTCAGCCAGATTGGCCAGATAGAGGTTGTAGGTATCGGGTTCGCTACCGGCCATGTTCCAACTGAACTGGAAGGAGAATCCAGTCTTGGGCAGATCGGTTTGCCTGTCAGCCGGATAATCCAGGTTGGGCGCCACGACCGGCCCGGAGGGGACCGGAACGGCGGTCAGGCTGATGTTGTCCAGGTTGATGGGAGGATTGGATCCACTCGAGCTGTCATTCCTCCAGGAGAAGACCAGACGTTTTACAGTACCTGAAAGTTCGCCGGGCAGGGTGATGGTTTCAGCTGTCCAAGCGGGTTGCACGTTGTAATTCGTTAGTCCAATCTGTCCGCTTGTCAGCTCTGTTCCGGCAACGGGGTTGACGCTGGTATCGACCAGATACACTCTCATCCTATCCCAGGCCGTGCCTTCGCCTCTGCATCTCCACTGGAAGGAAAGCGGGAATTCCAGGCAGTTGGCGTCGAAAGCGATATCTTTGTAGATATGGGTAACAGATGCCGAACTGGTAGTGTACGCAACTGTGTTGCCATTGTCATTGGAAATGTAGGCGAAGTTGTCTCCTTCATAGGGTCCGTAAGTGGCATCGCCGGCGCCGATGTACCAGGCGTTGGTCTGGGTCCCGTTCACAAAGATCCAGGTGCCCTGTCCGTTTTCCCAACCCTCGGTGAGGGGCAGTGTGGCAGGCGCGTAGGCGGAACCGGTGAAGCTGATCGTATAGGTGGCCTGTGTCCCGTCGTTGTAGGTGATTGTCACATCCGTGCTGAAGGGTCCTCCAGCGGTCTGAGGCGAGAACACAACCTTGAAGGTTTTGGCGGGATCCGCGTTGGTCAGCGACCAGGGCAGGGCTGAGGTCGGAACTATTGAGAAGGGGGGATTGGTCCCGGTTTGGGTAATGCTGGAAACAGTCAGGGTGCCGGAACCGGTATTGGTGACAGCAAATTCCTTTTCCGCGGAAGCACCCGCAGGCACCATACCGAAATCCCAGCTTGTGAGTTCGGGAGCTATGGTGAAGACCGCGGAGGCGGGAGTTTGGCAGATCTGTACGTTGTCCACGAAGAAGTCGTTATCAGCGTTGCCGACGGTCGATTCCGCGTAGAAGGCGATATGTTGGATGCCGGTATAGCTATCCAGAGGTAAGATCAGATGGTTGCCGGTGTGAGAGATATCATTATAAACATATGGAGAGCCGGCATTGTCGTATTGGCGCAGGATGTTGGCAGGGGACCATGTCACGCCGTCACCGATCAGGATAATGAACTTGTCGTCCACACCAGTGGTGCCGTTGGGGTCAGAAGTGATAGGATCGGTGCTGTTCCAGTCAGTTAGGCCGATATCCAGTTCCAGTTGATAACCGGTTCCCGGCATCTGGATGGGAGGAGTGATCAGCCATCCTCCCCTGTTGGTACCGTAAACGTTCATCCGGGCAGACCAGTTAACTGGACTCACCGTAGTGTCATTCAGCCAGTTGTCCTGAACCCAGTAATCACCGGTTATTATATCGGTTGGATCCGCCAGCAGTCCGGTTCCGCGAGTCCAATTCGCGGGCGGGAAGGTGGCGCCGGTGCTGCCGAAGTCTTCCAGCCAGGGCGCGGAAATGGTGGGATCCAGTGTAGTGGCACTCACCGTAGGGATGGGAGCGTCAACCTTGAAGTCGATGTCGGTTCCATCGTTGGAGTAAGGCCAGATTTTGAATTCATAGGCAGTGACCTCGGACAATCCCGTGAAGGTATAGGTGTTGTCACCCACCACATGGGATACATTGACCGCGGCGTTGCCGTCTGACCAGTCGGAGTCATCGGCAACTGGAGTTCCGTCCGCGACCGCGGCGTAGGAACCAGCGCCAACTTTGATCGCCTGGATCAGGTATCCTGTGGGCTGCTGAGTGCCGGTGGAGCCTGTCCAGTCAAGCTTCACAGTTGTGTAGCCAGGCGTGGGGGCAAAACCCGTCACGTGGTTGCTTGGTTCGGGATATAGATAGAGGTCCACTCCAGTGAAATCATCGACCGCCAGACGTAGCTGATCTTCGCCAGTGGCTTGAACGGCTACGTATACTTCTGAGCCAATATACGTGGAGAGATCATATTGATACTGAGTCCATGTATTGGGGGCAGTTACTTCTGGACCTAATTGTGTGGTAAAATCAATCACCGCGTTGCCTGTTGTGGATATCCAGACTTTGAATGTTTCAGGGTAACTCGATGATGTTGAGTAAGCCCAAAAGCTAAGAGTATGGTTAGCTGCCGATGGGGTTAAACGGGGAGTGACCAACCAGTCATCGTGGGCGCTGTCATCGTACCTAATTGACGCTGAGGCTGGACCAGAATAATAGGTGTTGGTATATCGAACCCAGGCTTGACCGCCGTCAACATTGTGTACAGTCCATCCCGCTGGCGGGAAAACCGTACCGGTAAAGCTCTCGTTCAGCGGAGCCGCAAACAAACCACCCATTATCAAGGCGGTTAAGAGCAGTAATAATAATTTCTTCATAACATCTCTCCTTGAAGAGGTATAGCATTATTCAGAATAACAACTTGTTTCGATTATTAGGCAGGGACTGTTATTTCAGCCCGGTAGAATGACCTCCCGGCTGCGCTGCAGCCCCTGGATTGCTTTTGAAGATGAGAGGTTAAGCTTTTTTCCCGTGGCCTTGCCTGGGGCAGCCGGTCTGAGGTAATGTGCGATGTTACTTCGTATCTGGATACCTGCGGCATAGCGTGGGAAAAAAACGATTTTGAAGGATGATTTTGTGAATGTAAAACTGGTGTGCTTATTGACGGTTTTGGGTACATATGGAGAGCGACCCGATCTGTCTGCGGGCGAAAAGATTCTGCCAGCGGCAGCATAGCAAGATCTCATATTCTCTCTCTCTTCAGCATTTGTCTGCCGCGGGGCGGCTCCCGGTTTCCTCCATCCCAAAAAATCTTTTTTCAAGGTGTCTTTGGAAAGCAAAGGAAAGGGATAAAACCAATTCCCACGGGCTACCTAAGTTTACGTAACAAAAATCCATACATATCGAAAAGATGTCAAGCCAAATTTTTAAAAGATTGGTTAACGGGGTCCAAACCATACCACAGCAACGAATCCTTGCCGATCCATCGGAGACCCTGTTGCACGTGATGACGTGGTAATGTGGCTTGTGGT
>JAAYQC010000249.1 GCA_012519515.1 Bacteroidales bacterium
CTGGTAAGGCTCGTAACCGGTGAGGTTGATGATGGCGTCAGCCAGGCCTACTGTGGGTTGGTCGCTGCCCACGATGCGGCCGGTCACGGTGACCTGAGGCAACTGGGTGAGAACGAAGTCCTGGGTGACAGTTTCGTCTTCAATGATGGTTACGTTGTGGGAAACAACGTTGTAGCCGTGTTTGGTGGCCACAACGGTCTGCGGACCCATCGCCACGTAGGGGAAGTTGTAAACGCCGCTGGCGTCGGTGATAGTGGTAAGGGGGGTGCCGCTGATGGAAACAGTCGCGCCGGGCATGGCAACGTTGTTCGCGTCACGCACCGTACCGGTGAGCGCGCCCATGTCGTCCACGACCAGGAAGAAAGTGGTCTTGGGAAACTGTCCGGAGGGAGTGGTGTTGGAGGGAGGAGAGGCCGGATCGTAGGGGGTGCTATCTGAATAGACATTCAGGCAGCGGGCGTTGCCGATGGTCTGGGCGAGGAAGTTGACCCCGCTGAACCAATCGGTGTCCATGGGACGCTGCACCAACACCACGAGATTACCGCCGCTATAAACATATGGGGTCTGCAGTGTGATGTTGATGTCGTTCTGTCCGGTAGGATAGTCCACATTGCCGTCAAATACTGATGTGAGGCTGGTGGAGGGAACCCATCCTCCGCTGAGGTCAGCGTCGGCGATCTCGCCCATCCAGATCTTGGTGGGTTTTGCCATCAAGTTGTTTGCATAAGTGAAGGTGTTGTAATACTGCACGCCGGTGATCAAGCCGCCGATGTTCATGTCGGTTGCGGGATATATCGTCTCACACAGGCTGTTTTTCCAGAAAAAGTCAACCGGAATGCGAGCAGTCTCGCTACCGTCACCGATAGTAACAGCCACAATCCCTTCCTGCTGCACGGTCACGTTTAGAGGCAGGGTTTGGTTGTTGGTGGCTATGCCATCGTCGGCAAGCACCACTTTACCCCAAATCTGCATCGCGCCGGGGGCTGTGGGAGTCCAGGTAAGGCCAAAGTCGATGGTCTGCTGGGGAGCGATGGTGGTGCCGGGAATGGATGCTAGTTCCACATCTCCGGTGCCCATCAGCTTCACAGTGTAGGTGTTTTCGGTGTTGGCGCCGTTGTTTTTCACCGCCACCGTATAGGTGCTGGGACTGTTCACCGAGGGAGTGGTGTTACCGGAAATGCTCTGCGCGCCAAGATCGTGTTGGAGGTCCACCGCGCTGACCGCGGCTGACCATCCGCTATACGTGTAAGAGCTGTCGGAAGTGAATACGAAAGTCACAGCGTTGGAGCCGATGATCTCTTCAGGCAGAGTGGTGCCTGTGTAGCCGGCAGCGGGTCCGATCTGCGGGGCGGAGGTATCCGGTCCGTTATAGACCTTCAGGAAATCCCAGCCGCTTTCCGTATGGAATTCCGTGAACAACACGTGGATGATCGAGGAGGGATTGGTAGCCGTGAAGGTGAAGGTGTAGTTCTCAGAGCTTTGATAGTTGCCGTCGGGACCGCCGGAATCATAGAAAGAATAGGTCATTCCATCCGGCACATTCTGAGTGCCGTTGGACATGAGGACTACCGGTCCACCCGTGGTGAAGCTCCATACGGGGCAGTTTGTCGCGTCACCCATGACGTTGAAGGGAATTATCTGCCAGTAGTAGGTGGTGGTGAGTTCCATGTTGGTGGGCGCATAGTCGGTTTCAGTGGTGTTTTGGATGAAGGGGGGTGGGTTGGTTGTACCGAAATGCACTTTGTAGCCTGAGGGCACGCCGCCTCCGGAAGCCCAGTTGAGGGTGGCGGAGGTCATCACGTTCACAGCGCCGTCAAGCGGCGAGACGATCTGCGCAGGGTTGGGCGGATCGGTCACCACAACGGATTCCATGTTGAACCTGACGTTTGAACGGTTGGTGCCGGTGGTTCCAGTGGTGGCGGAACCGGCATCGCTGTTATCGCTTTGGTAGCGCAGGGCACTATTGAAAGTGGTGGAGGAGTAATAAACAGAAGCATTACGGGTGTAGTTCCCAGTAACGAGAGTGGTGCAGATATCGACAAGAATGTTCGAAGTGCCGTCCCAGACGAAGGGAGTCGAGAAGGTGTGGGTGTTCCAGCCAACCACGGGCATGAACTCTGCCTGCGTGTACACGGTCTGGTAGTCCCCATCCTCAAACGTGGTGGTCAGGGTGGTCTGGGTGGTGTGTTTGAGCCGGATGGTGTA
>JAAYQC010000067.1 GCA_012519515.1 Bacteroidales bacterium
AAGGAGCAAGAGAATTCTGCTAATATTGGAAAGGAATACAAATTGTAATATTTGATATAACAAATTGAGCAGCAGAGCCTTTCCCCCTTGGGGGAAACGGGAAAGGGGGTAAATGAAAGCAGTGTGAATCCGGGGAAGGGGGTAAATGAAAGCAGTGTGAATCCGGGGAAGGAGGTATGTGAAAGTCAGAGGTTCGGGGTTTAAGATTAAGCGTTTAGCATTTGTTGACCTTACGTATTGTGCCTTGTGTCATTTGATAATTGTAAATTGATAATTGTTTAACCAATACCCACCCCAAGCCCCCCGCTTGAGCGGGGCAGGCTCTCCGGAGGAGGGGATCCATCCGATACAACCTTCTCTAATGCCTCATTGTATGAGACTTGCACAATTAGCACGACTTTTTCCAGGATTATCACATAACACATCGCCTATAACACATCGCCTATAACACATCGCCTATAATACATCGCCTATAATACATCGCCTATAATACATTAATTGTCTTGCGGTCTTGCAGTCTCTTCCTCTCTTAGTCTCTGCGCCCTGTGCTCTGTGCCCTGTGCGATGTGTCTTGCGGTCGTGCAGTCTCTTAGTTTCGACTTATTCTCTTCTACTTCTTATACGCTTTTACTTTTATTTTGCTTTTGCGCTTTATTCGTATATACTTTTATTTTGTTCTTACATTTATTTCTTATTTGACTTGTTTTTGTAATTGCGAATTATTATATTTGCCGAAAATTATTTTTTATATTTGCAAAACAAAACTGCCAATTAGAAAAACAGGAGATTATCATGACCAGCAAAGCCATAATTAAAATCCTTACCGACAATAAGCTTAAAGTCACCCCGCAAAGAACTGCAGTGCTGGAGGTGATATGTAAGCTCAAAAACCACCCGTCTGCCGATAATATTACCGAAAACCTGAAACAGAACTTTCCTCATATCACACTTAGTACGGTATATAAAATTCTCGACGTGTTCGTGGAAAAAGGAATTGAAACCAAAGTCAAAACTGACGACGACGTTATGCGATATGACTTCGTCAGAGAGAAACATCATCACCTTTATTGCGCCGAATCGAACCGAATAGAGGATTATATCGATAAAAAACTTGATAAATTAATAGAGGATTACCTTCTGAAAAATCCTATACCCAACTTCAGGATAAAGGATATCAATCTGCAGATAGTCGGAAATTTTACCGGGAAAGCTGCAGAACTTTCACTTGAAAGGAAAATCGATCCCCTTGCCTGACAACTTGATAATGTGTTATAAATCTTAGTCATTTACTGTTGTCTGAACATGAACATAAATATGAATGCTTAAAATAAAATCAAATAAGTTTCTTAATATCTAAACAAAAATTACTATGGAAGAAAACAAAGTCTACACGATGCCGAGAATAGGCGACAAGGCTCCCGAATTCAAAGCTGTTACCACCCAGGGCGAAATTAACTTCCCTTCCGACTATAAGGGCAGCTGGGTAATCCTCTTCAGCCATCCGGCTGACTTCACTCCTGTCTGTACTTCGGAATTCATGACCTTTGCAACACTGGAAAAACAGTTCAACCAGGCAAACTGCAAGCTCGTGGGTCTTTCCGTCGATGGACTTTACAGCCATATCGCATGGCTACGCACCATTAAGGAGAAAATCGAATACAAGGGAATGAAGGATGTTGAAGTGACCTTCCCTCTTATCGAGGACATCACCATGGAGGTTGCAAACAAATACGGAATGGTTCAGCCGGGAGAAAGCTCAACAAAGGCTGTCAGGGCCGTGTTCTTTATCGACCCCAAAGGAATCATCCGTACCATAATCTATTATCCGCTGAGCCTTGGCCGTAACTTCGACGAACTTTACAGGGTTCTTATCGGACTGCAGACCGCTGATGAATTCTCCGTGGCCCTTCCCGCCGACTGGCGCCCGGGCGACGATGTGATTGTTCCTACAGCCGGTTCATGCGGTGTTGCAAAACAGCGCATGGAAAGCAAGGACGAAATGACTTGTCACGACTGGTTCTTCTGCACAAAAAAACTCGATAAGGAGAAAGTGCTGAAGGCCATCCTGAAAAAATAACAAACAAAAACAACACTCAAGTGATTAAAGTGATAAAGTGTTAAATACATGATTGAAATTACTTTTGACGGCGCCAAAGTCATAACGGCTCACATAGGCGACCATGTTATCAGAACCGATCAGCCGGTGAATAAGGGTGGAGGAGACACAGCTCCTTCTCCCTTCGATCTGTACCTGGCTTCGATAGGCACCTGCACGGGAATATATGTCAAGTCATTCTGCGATAACCGCAAGATTCCCGCGGAAAACATAAAGATACTGGAGCATGTTGAATACAACAGTGAAACACAGCTGCCTGACTCCATAAAGCTCGAAATCAAGCTCCCGCCTGATTTCCCCGGGAAATACAGGGAATCTCTTATTAAAGTGGCAAACCTTTGCCTGGTAAAAAAATCAATCGCGAGTCCACCAGAATTCCTTGTAACTACTTCGTACTAAAAAGAATAGCCGGATGATAACCCGGCTATTTTTTTACATATTCCTATTTCCGGCCGGTGGCCGTCACTCCGTTATTCGATATACATGTTAAGCAACTGCTCGAGAAGCTCCTGCCTGCCGCTTCTGACTTCAGGCTCGCCTGACTTCAGGGCAATGTTTCTCAGGTCTTCCAGACTAAGCCTGCCGTCCTCAAACTCCTTGCCTGAGCCATTGTCGAACGACTGGTACCTTTGCTTCTTCATCCTGAGGTAATCACTCTCTTTCAGAATCCTGTCAGCTGCAAGCAGAGCCCTTGCAAATGTATCCATGCCGCTGATATGTGCAATGAACAGATCCTCGGGGTCAGTCGAATTCCTCCTGATGCGCGCATCAAAATTTATTCCTCCGGTTGTAAAGCCCCCGGCCTGAAGTATTACCAGCATGGCTTCGGTTATCTCATATACATTGGTTGGAAACTCATCGGTATCCCACCCGTTCTGGTAATCGCCCTTGTTGGCATCGATGCTTCCCAGCAGACCGTCGCACGCGGCAACCTGAAGATCGTGCGCGAAGGTGTGACCTGCAAGGGTGGCATGGTTGACTTCAATATTCAGCTTGAAATCCTTGTCGAGACCGTAGTTCTTCAGAAAGCCTACAACGGTAGCTGCATCGTAATCATACTGGTGCTTGGTGGGTTCCATGGGCTTCGGCTCTATCAGGAAGGTTCCCGTGAAACCTTTCTTCCTTCCGTAATCGCGGGCAACAGACAACATCATTCCCAAATGGTCGAGTTCCCTCTTCATGTCGGTGTTGTGCAGACTCATGTAGCCTTCCCTGCCTCCCCAGAATACATAGTTTTCACCACCCAGCTCTATCGTGGCATCAATGGCATTCTTAAGCTGAACGGCGGCATTGGTTACTACTGCAAAATCGGGATTGGTGGCGGCCCCGTTCATATATCTCGGGTTGCCGAAAAGATTCGCGGTTCCCCACAGAAGCTTTACGCCTGTCTGTTCCTGAAGCTTCTTCATCACAGGAACAAACTTCTCAAGACGTTTTTCTATATCGAAAACCGAACCATCATTCCCTACAACGTCAACATCATGGAAACAGTAAAACGGCGCACCTATCTTGGTTATGAACTCGAATGCCGCATCGAGCCTGTGGCTTATCTTGTCATCGATATTCAGCGTATCCCATGGAAAGAAATGAGTCGCACTGCCAAACTGATCGGTCCCGTCACCACAGAATGAATGCCAGTAAGCAATGGCAAAACGGAGATGATCTTCCATCGTTTTTCCCGCGACAAGCTGCTCGGGATTATACCATCTGAAAGCAAGCGGGTTCCTGGACTTCCTGCCTTCATAGCCGATTTTCCCTATACCGGGATAGAACTCTTTTATGCCTTTGTAAATCATATCAGTAATTATTAATTAATGTGTTTTTTGTCCCTTCATTACAAATTAAATGATTTAAGCGCAAACTTTAAAGCTAAAGCGCCAATAATATAAACACTTTAAGAATATTAAACACTTTTCAAAAGTTCCCGCCATTTCCCGTAGGCATCCCTGTATGCAGCCGAAAGCGATGGCTCGGGTTCAGTGGTCCCCACAGGCCTGAGTCCGGCAAAGGCTTCAGCGGTTGATTTATAAAATCCGCATCCGATTCCTGCTCCGCGGGCAGCGCCAACCGATCCATCGGTATTGTAAAGATCAATAACGGCTCCGGTAATGCATGAGAGAGCCTCCCGGAATACAGGACTGAGAAACATATTCGCCATACCTGCCCTGATATGACCGGCATCAATACCGGTTTCCTGCATGATATCCAGACCATATCTGAATGAAAAGGCTATCCCCTCCTGCGCGGCCCTGAACAAATGAGCTCCGGAATGCCTGTTAAAGTTCAAACCGGAGATATGGCACCCTACATCCCTGTTCATGAGTATCCTTTCTGCCCCGTTGCCGAAAGGAAGAACCGACAGGCCGTCGGAACCCGGTTCAACTTCCGAAGCGAGTACATTCATCTCGTCATAACCGAGACCACCTCCTGCATTCCTTTTCAGCCACGAGTTAAGTATACCTGTTCCGTTTATGCAGAGAAGCACTCCCAGCCGGGGATTTACAGGACTGTGGTTTACATGGAGAAAGGTATTAACCCTCGAAAGAGGATCAAACCTGGTCTTGTCGGTCACTCCGTAGATCACTCCCGAGGTACCTGCAGTAGCTGCAACTTCACCTGGCTGAAGGACATTCAGCGACAGGGCATTGTTAGGCTGATCGCCGGCACGGTACGACACGGGTATCCCTGCAGGCAGGTCAAGCTCCTGAGCCACGCTATCCAGAAGCCTGCCCTGGACCGAGAAGGATTCCTTCGGCTCAGCTATTATATCGGTGCTGAATCCAAAAAAGTCCATCAACTCGCCCGACAGCTCTCCCCTGCTGAAATCCCAGAATATACCCTCCGAAAGGCCGCTGTAGCTTGTCACTGCCTCACCTGTCATCCGCAACGCAATGTAATCGCCCGGAAGCATTATCTTCCATATCCTTTCAAAAAGCTCCGGTTCGTTTTCCTTCACCCAGGCAAGCTTTGCCGCTGTGAAGTTACCGGGGGAATTCAGCAGATGGGAAAGGCAAAAATCGCTTCCCAGCTTTTCAAAGGCATCCTGGCCGTACTTTACTGCACGGCTGTCGCACCAGATTATTGAGGGCCGAAGTGGCTTCATATCGCTTCCCAGGGCAACCAGTCCATGCATCTGATAGGAAATGCCCACCGCGGCGATACCTGATTTTTTGCTCCCCAGCCGGCTGCAGCAATCATGAATTGCCGACCGCAGGTTAATCCACCAGTCCTCAGGATCCTGCTCTGCCCAGCCAGGATTGACTGCCGCAATCTTCATCTCATCCCTGGGATGAAAAGCTGATGCCAGACATTCGCCCGATTCACCGTCAATAACTGAAGCTTTCACTGATGAGCTTCCAAGATCAATCCCTAATAACAGCATATCTTTCCTGTTTTTATATGTATTTAAACAAATGTAATTATTCTCCGGACTCCGGCTGAACCTGAACTGCCTGTTCACGAGGCATTTCCCGGTTCCGCGTTTATGTTTTTATTGTTCCCGGCACTTTCTTCCTTAGCGACGATTCCCTGATAATCAGCTCATGCTTTACTATAATGGCGCTAAGGCTCGTAGAGCCTTTGTCTTTCAAAATGTTGATAAGTGAGGACGCGGCCAGTCTCCCGATTTCCCTCGCCGGGTAATCGACAGTGGTCAGACAGGGTTGTATCACCCTGCTGACCGGCTCATTGTTAAATCCTGCAACTGCAATGTCATCCGGAACCCTGATACCTGATTTCTGAAGTTCATATATTACCTCGACGGCCGATGTATCGTTGGCAGTGAATATACCGTCAGGACGGTTCTTCATATTCAACGCGGCCCGGGCCGCTTCTATCCCTGACTGGCTTCCAAGATCGCCGGTAATCAGAAGTTCATCGTCAAAAGCTATACCATGGTCGGCAAGAGCCTGCCTGTAGCCCTCAAACCTTCCCGAATATACATTGCGCAGAAGATTGCCGCTCAGGTGCATGATTCGCCTGCATCCCTGACTGATGAGATGCGATGTAAGCTCATAACCTGCCTTGAAATTGTCAATCATAACACCCATGCATCCGGGACAGTCGAAAACGCGGTCGAAGAAAACCACCGGAATGTTTTTCCTGATGATCTGATTGAAATGATCAACATTTTCGGTGTCATAAGCCAGTGAAACCAGCAATCCGTGAACACGGCTGTTAAAAAGCGTCGACACGCAGGCAGTCTCCTTCCTGGACGATTCCTGCGACTGACTGATGATCAGCCCGTATCCGTGCTGGTTTGTTATCTCTTCCATGCCGGCTATTACCGCGGCCATGAAATAACTGTTCAGCCTGGGAACAACTACACCTATCGTTTCAGTACTTTTCTTCCTCAGACTGCTGGCAAGCTTGTTCTGCCGGTAACCCATCTCCTTGGCCTTTGCCTTTATCTTCTTTATAGTATCGGTATGAATGTGCGGATGATCCTTTAAACCTCTGCTGACCGTCGAAGGAGATAAGTTAAGCGCTTTTGCCACATCGTAAATCGTGACATCAGAAGTGGTTTTCATCGTTGTATTACTGAATGAACAAATTTAATATAAAAAGAAAGATCGTGAAAATTAACAATAAAACTTCGCAATCGGTTGCATTTATATGAAAACATTTTTAATTTCGAAACCGTGAATGCCTGAATAAGCATAACTCTTTAATACCATAAACCTATCATGAATCCCGAAAACACTCTTTCAATGAAGGCTAAATTCACGGTCGCCGCCATACTTTTGTTTGCAGGAGCAAGCTGCTACGCGCAGAAGATAGCCACTCTCGAAGTAAATCTTTCCAGACCTGCATTCGGTATGAAGATTCCCGTGAGCGTCAACCTCGATGAGATCACTTATCTGTCAGACACCCTGCTTGCCCTGTATGAAAACAAGGACGGCAGAAGGGAAGCCGTGGCATTTCAGATCGAAGCGGATAACCCGAGGAAAATGACATGGCTTGTCGCTTCGGGAAACTCGGAAAACGAAAAGCATGTATATGAGCTGACAGGTGAAAAATCAAAGTTTCCTACTGCTGTCAATGCCACGGCAAGGGATGGGGCTCTGATCATACATGCCGGGGAGCAGAACCTGCTGCAGTATTTTTTCAAAACCGTGTATCCTCCGCCGGGAGTCGACAGCGCCTACAGGAGAAGCGGGTTCATCCATCCGCTGTGGTCCCCCCATGGCCAGGAACTTACACGAATCCAGCCTCCCGATCATTACCATCATTACGGGATATGGAACCCCTGGACACAGGTGGAATTCGAGGGTGAGAAACTCGACTTCTGGAATATAAACTCAAAACAGGCAACTGTGCGCTTTGCCAATTTCGTTTCTGTTGGCGGCGGACCCGTTTTCGCGGAGTTCGAAGCCCTGCATGAACATGTCGTACTGAAAAAAACTGGAACAGACAAGGTTGCAATGAACGAACTGCAGTCCGTAAGGGTATATGAACCCGACAAAAGCAATGACTGCTTCATTGTTGACTTCAATATTAACATGAACTGTGCCGGCGAAAGTCCTTTCAAAATACTGGAATACCGCTACGCCGGACTGGGATGGAGAACAACCCGGGCATGGGACAGAATGAACAGCATGGTTCTTACCTCAGAAGGGAAGGACAGAAAAAGTGCCGACGGCAGCAAGGCCAGATGGTGTATAGTCCAGGGTGAGATTGACGACGATTATGCAGGAGTGGTGATGATGTCGTTCCCGACGAACTATAATCATCCCGAACCCCTGAGGATATGGCCCGAAAATCAGTATAACAGGGGCGATATGTTTGCAAACTTCTGTCCTACAAAGGATATGGACTGGAATCTCATGCCGGGCAATAAATATAACCTCAGGTACAGGTTCCTCGTGTACAACGGCCGTCTCGACAGGGAAAAAGCGGAAAGCACCTGGAACTATTTTGCCTATCCGCCCAAAGTTACTGTCCGTAAACAGTAATAAGCAGCAGAAGTTTTTTCATGTGTAATGAATTTTGGTTTTAAGGTCACATGTAACCAGCATGGATTAAAGTGCCGCATTTTTATCTGTCAGTTTTATCATGCAGGTTACAAAAGGGTTTATAATTGA
>JAAYQC010000013.1 GCA_012519515.1 Bacteroidales bacterium
AGAAGCCTACGTCATGAGTCAGACAAGGGGCATTAACCGTGACAAGTACCGTATTTCTATCAAAAAAACCGACACTCCGATTATCATCGACGGGATTCTGGATGAAGAACCATGGATGACCGCGGAAAGAACAACTGAATTTCAGCGTGTTACACCTACAGACACCGGTATGGCAATTGCAAAAACCGAAGTGATGTTAACCTACGACAAGTCAAATCTCTATCTTGGAATAATATGTCATGATCCCACCCCCGGCAAGAGGCCTGTTGAATCGCTGAGAAGGGATTTCAGTTTTATGAATAACGATAACTTCATGTTTTTCCTGAACACCTACAACGACCTGACAAACGGATTTGCCTTCGGGATATCGGCGGCAGGGGCACAGACGGAAGGATTGCAGTACGAAGGCACGAAGGTTGATTACAGCTGGGACATCAAGTGGAAGTCGGAAGTCAGGAGTTACGATGATAAATGGGTTACGGAAGTCAGTATTCCGTTTCGCAGCATCAGGTACTTTGAAGGAGACAAGGAATGGGGAATTAATTTCGGTCGGCTCGATCTCAAAAACATTGAGAAATCGGCATGGGCCCCGATGCCCCGTCAGTTTCCCCACTGTTCCCTTCCGTACGTTGGAACCCTGGAATGGGATGAACCGCGCGACAAGGCCGGGCTCAGATTCTCGCTGATCCCCTACGGCACGGCAAAAGTGACCCGCGACTTCGAAGCGGGGGAAAGCACTCACTGGAAGTGGAATGCGGGAATGGATGCAAAGATGATACTGTCGACATCCCTCAATCTCGACCTTACGGTGAACCCCGACTACTCTCAGGTTGAAGTTGACAAGCAACAGACGAACCTCGACAGGTACGAACTCTTCTTCCCTGAAAAAAGGCAGTTCTACCTCGAGAACAGCGATCTGTTCGCGAGCCTGGGAACTGAAAGGGTCAGACCTTTCTTTTTACGAAGAATAGGCCTCGACAATCCCGTTCTGGCGGGAGCCAGGCTGAGCGGGAACCTGGGCAACAGATGGAGACTCGGCATCATGGACATACAGACAGGAAAGAATGATGAGGTCCATGCAGCCAATTATATGGTGGCAGCCCTTCAGAGACTGGTTTTCAGCAGGTCGAGTGTTACCGGCTTTCTGATAAACAAACAAGTGTTGAATACCGGTAATGATGAAACTTTTACAGGGAACAAATACAACAGGATTGCCGGTCTGGAGTATAATCTTTCCACAGCCGACAACAGATGGAACGGCAAGGTTTATTATCATCAGAACCTTGTTAACAACATGAATCTGAAAGATGCGGCCATGGCTGCCAATATAACACACTCCACGCAGTACATAACGGCATCGGTCAACCAGGCACTGACCGGTTCGGGTTATAATGCAGAGACCGGCTACGTAAGAAGAATGGGATACTACCAGCTGAATGGATCGTTCCAGTACAAATTCTTTCCTAAAAGCGAAAGAATTATAAGTCACGGGCCAATCCTGAAGCTTGACACCTACTTTGATCCATACAACTCGTTTTCCCTTACCGACAGGGAGACAAATCTTATGTACAGGCTTGACTGGCTTAACAAAAGTTCAATCTCGATCGATGTAAAGGAAAACTATATAAAACTTCTTCAGCCCTTCGATCCTACCAATACAGGAGGCCTGAAGCTAGCGGCCGGAGAGGATTTCAGCTGGAATGAGATCGGTATAACTTATGTTTCCGACAACCGGAAGATGTTCAACTATTCTCTTATGGCAAGGTATGGAGGATATTACAACGGCGACCGCCTTACCCTGAACGGCGAGGTCAATTACAGGGTTCAGCCCTATGCCAGTCTGAGCCTTGTAAGCACCTACAACGATATTGAATTACCCTCTCCGTACAATGACGCGAAACTTCTTCTCATAGGTCCGAGATTCGATTTTACCTTTACTAACAACCTGTTCTTCACCAGTTTTGTTCAGTACAATAACCAGATTGACAACCTGAATCTGAATCTCCGTTTCCAGTGGCGCTTTGCACCTGTATCGGACCTGTTCATAGTATATACCGAAAACTCCTGGGCAGGGGACATCCTCAACAACAGTTTCGGGAGTCCTTATGCCGGAGATCTCAAAGCGAAGAACCGGGGACTGGTGGTCAAATTATCCTACTGGTTTAACTAAAAGCGGACTTTCACTCTGATATAAAGAAGTACAGGCAGTTTGGTTGAAGCTGAACGAACTATGTGATCAGCTCACTTGACTACAAAATCGAGAAGAGTTTTTTCACCGATCCGGGCCACCAGATGGTCGTTGCGCTTCAACGGGCCAACCCCCGAAGGAGTTCCCGTGAATATAAGGTCGCCTGTTTTCAGGGTAAAGTAACGGGATATATAGGAAATCAGCTCATCCACCCCGAATATCATATCGGATGTATTGCCCTGCTGGACAATCTTCCCATTTATTTCCAGGCTGAAATCAAGGTTATTTATATCTCCGGCTGAACTTAGCGGAATGAATTCACCTATTGGGGCGGAACCGTCAAAACCCTTCGATATCTCCCAGGGCAGCATCGATTTGGACAGTCTGGTCTGGATATCGCGTGCCGTTATGTCAATTCCTGCAGTGATCTCATCATAATAGCGCGGGGCGAATTTCGGGGAGATCGATTTTCCAAGCTTCGATATCTTAACCACCACCTCCATTTCATAATGGATATCCGTCGAAAAATCGGGAAGAAAGAAAGGTTTGTTTTTCTTTAGAAGCGAAGAGTCGGGTTTCATAAACACTACAGGTTCCAGGGGAAAAGCCCTGCCCATCTCCAGGATATGCCTGCGGTAGTTCATACCGATACATATAATTTTCATTTTACTGTTGAGCTTTGCCTGATGAACTGAGTTTTAGTTTCGTTAGTATCCTCTTGGTATAAAGGGGGAAATCGCCGTTCATCATCCATGAATAGTATGACGGATCGTCCCTGAAGACCTCTTCCACAGTTTTCCCCTTGTGTTTCCCGAAATTGAAAACCTCAACGCCATTCTCATCATAGATAATCCGGCCCGCGAAATCGACAAGGTTGTTGTAAGCACTGAAGTCGGCGAGTTTTTCCACGTCGTTCTCCAGGTCCCCGTACATATCGAGCTGGGCCTGAAGTACCTCATAAGTGGCCTGTGTATCGGCCTTTGAACTGTGGGCATTCTCAAGTTCCTTTCCGCAGTAGAACTTATAGGCTGCCGTAAGCGTCCTTTGTTCTTTCTTGTGGAAAATGACCTGGACATCGACGTACTTTCTTTCAAGAAAATTGAAGTCGATGTTGACCCGAAGAAACTCCTCGGCGAGAACCGGGATATCGAACTTGATGGCATTGAATCCGGCAAGATCGCTTCCCGCGAGGAAAGTTGCAAGGTTTTTTGCTATCTCCCGGAATTTCGGGGCGTTGGCAACATCGGCATCGGTTATCCCATGAATCTCAGTCGATTTTGGCGGAATGGGCATCTCAGGATTGATCCTTGAGATCATCCATTCCTCAATGCCGTTGGGGTTTATCTTGAGAACGGAGATTTCAACAATACGATCTGACGACACGTTAACGCCGGTCGTTTCCAGATCGATAAAAGCGATGGGTCTACGGAGATTCAGTTTCACCTGTCAGGCATTTATCATCATTGGCATAAGGAGCATGAGAAGATCTTCCGACTCATTTTCCGTTTCTCCCGGGAGGAACAATCCTGCTCTTGTCGGATCGGCCAGTTCTATCATGACATCCTGTGATGACATGTTCGAAAGTATTTCAAGAAGGAAGACCGATTTGAATCCTATTTCAAGGTCTTCACCCTCATACTGGCATTTGATCTTCTCGTAGGCAGAAATGGAGAAATCTATATCCTGAGCGGAAACCATCATCTGGCTACCCTTAAGCTGAAGCTTGACAAGGTTGCTTGCCTGGTTTGAAAAAACCGACACCCTCCTGAGAGTGTTGTAGAATTCAGCGCGGTCGACAGTAACCTTTCGCGGGTTGTTTTTTGGAATGACCGAATTGTAATTGGGATAGTTTCCTTCAACCAGCCTGCAGACCACCTTGTAGTCGTTAAGATTGAAGAATGCATTTTTATCGTCGAACTCAACTGTTACAGGTCCCTCCTCCCTGGGCAGAATGTTTTTAAGAAGCGAAGCTGGCTTCTTCGGAAGAATGAACGAAGAATTCTCATCAGCATGGGAGTCATTGCGCTGATATCTGACAAGTTTATGGGCATCGGATGCCACAAATGTTATCATGTCGGTGGATGCCTCGATAAAAATACCTCCCATTACAGGCCGGAGTTCATCATCGGCAGTGGCAAAAAGGGTTCTGTTAATTCCAGCCAGCATGACATCAGCATTGATAACGAATGAAAACTTCTTCTCCTTCCTGATTGCCGGGAGCGCCGGAAAATCTATTCCATTCTGACCGACCACATTGAACTTTCCGTTTTCTGATGTTATAACTACGGCAAGTGTATCCAGGTTGATATCGAATGAAAGAGGCTGATCGGAGAATTCTTTGAGAGTGTCGAGAAGTATCCTTGCCGGGATGGCTAAGATACCGTCACCTGTGGCGTTCTCGATTTTCATCCTTGTGATCAGGGTCGATTCAAGATCAGATGCCGTAATTTCAAGATCGTTTCCTGAAAGATTAAACAAGAAATTATCAAGGATCGGCAGGGTGTTTTTTGAGCTGATAACCCGGCTTATGGCCTGCAAATGACCTAATAACTCTGTGCTGGATACAACAAATTTCATATTATAATGGATTTAATTACTTCTCTATTTCCCAACTATCAATATTACAAAAAAAACATTTAACCTCAAATAAATTATTACTCTGGCAGGAAGTATGAGCGCTTTTTGATAAGCGGATCAATATCCGCGTATTTAACTATGAAGAAATCCCCGCCATTGTTCTTCAGTGCCCACATCCTGTCCGTATCCTCCCTCACGGAGTCCTGTTCTGTTATGCTGCGCTTCCATAAACTGACAATGCTTCTCTCCCCTTCCGCTGTTAAAACAGTAATTCTGTAAGCTGGATTCTCTTTCAGCACTGATTCCTTATCCTCTTCGTTCATATCACTTGCCCATGATTCAAAGGGTACCTGGGCAAAATAAGAGATGTATCTCACAACACGCGAGGTATCCCAGCCTGAAAGCAGCCTGTCGTTCCCGAAAAACGAAGGGATGCCCCCTGCAAACTTTATCATGAAGGATGATGCCGTATCTGCCATATTATCAAAGCTCACCGAGTGAATCTCCCTGGGAAGCAGGCGGAATATGGTGTAAGGCTGCCAGTAGTTCTCATTAAGGGTGAATGCTGATCCTATCTCTGCTTCACTTCCGGGAACCGAAACTATGAAAGGCATTGATCCCGGCTTCAGTTTCATTATGTTGCCGTACTGGTTTGAAGCTGTCTTGTAAACCAGGAAGGACTTTAGAAGCTTTCTCCTTTCATATACCCTGACAAGGACAGGCTCAATACTCTTTGCCACGATCTCCGAATTAAACAGATCGGGGGAAACCGGCGATTTGATCTGCATTTCTGTCAGTATCCTTTTTATGAAAAGAATACTGTTACGCCTTGCCTGCTTCGCGCCATTGACAAGCCATTCTTCCCCGTCTTCGCTGAGCGTCAGCATATTGTCACCTTCCGTGAATTCGATCCTGGTGATTCTGTTAACCGGCTCAGAGGCAAACGAGGTATTGCTACCTCCAAAGGGTTTTCTGTCCCTCAGCATAAGAAAAGCGATGAAAGCAATAGCTGCCACACCCAGAACAATCAGTGCATTGTTGCGTTTCACCATCATGGTTTTGTATACTTGTTTTTTCTCAGCCATCCGAACAGCGCCCCGGCAATGAGAACAAGCAGCACCGGCCCTGCAATATTGACGATCTGCCAGAAGGCTCTCCTGGTTTTCACTTCCTTGCTGTCGAGCAACCTGAGCTTGAGCTCCCTCGACCTCAGTTCCATAATACCGTTATCATCAACGAGATAATTAAGGCTGTTTAAAATAAAATCCCTGTTACCGAACATCTCGAGAGTATAGCGGTCTTGTCCAAGGGGAAGCGGAGTTTCAAGGTTCCCGCTTCTCCTTACCTCATTCCTGATTATGTCTCCGTCAGCCACGACTATCATCCGCGTCGGGACACTTTCGTTTCTTACCCTCACCGATTCATCATTTACCAGATTCCCGGTAAGCCTGTTCCTGAAGGCCGACGGGAATACCCCTTCGAGCAGCACCGCAACCGGCAGTCCCGATTTATTGAACGACCTTTCATCGGGAAACATTTCAGCTTCCCGCAGACTGATAAAGAAAGGAGGAGATAGAGTCCGGGCTGTGGCGGATGTTGAAAGCAGGATTTTCTTGCTGATATTCGGGTCGAGCCCGACAGTATCTATGTAATTGGAGAATTCCCCCTTAACCCTGTTTATATTTCTTGTTATGGGATGACCGGGATTGGGAGTCAGAAGAGGGAAATAAAGCCAGGGAACCGAAACCGGCTGCTGCCTCACTCCTCCGCTCGACAGTATCAGTCGGATCTGAGCACATTCAACATCCTGAACTATCTGGGGATTTACCCGTGCTCCATACCTGAAAATCTGGTCCTCAAGATTGAGAGGCCTGTAGATTGCAGCTGTCTCTCCCGTCACAAGGCTGTCGGAATCGACATTCACCTCTTCCAGGAGCCAGAGTACCTTGCCTCCGTTCATTATGTACTGGTCGAGCACGAATTTGTCGCTCTCACTGAATTCTTTACGTGGTCCGGCTATCACCACCGCCGCATATTTGTCGAGGATACCCGGCGTTCCGCCGATAACACCCCTGTCGACTGTAAAAAACCTGGCCATATGGAATATAATATCAGCCACTCCCACCTCGGCAATTTCATCATGTCCCTCAATAAAGGCCACCCGGTAAACCGTATCGGCACTAAGTGTAGCGATAGGTTGTATAAGCTCATATTCAAGGCCTTCAGCTGAGTGAAGAAGGTTTTCTTCAGCTGTCAGGGTCGGATTGTTCTTAAGAAAATTTACAGGCACCTCTATGCCGTTGTAATTGACTATCATCCCCGGGAAAATGATTTTCTGGCTCGATCCTCCCTCCGGATCGCTGTCCTGAATATTCACTGGATTTAGGCCTTTTTCAAGCAGCGACTGGTAAAGGGCATCCCTTTTTTCAGGATCATCGCTTTCCGAGGGATTGATGAAATCATAGTCAATCTTGCGGCCCGAATAAATCCTGAACTCGTCCAGCATCTCCCCTACAGATCGTTTCAGCCTTTTAAAAGGAATGGGCATTTCCCCGTCGAGCCAGACCTGAACGAAAATATCGTTCCTGATACCTGAAAGAATCTTGCGGCTTGGCTCCGAGAGGGTATAGCGCCTGTCTTCAGTAAGGTCAGCACGAATTTTAAGGAACGAAACTGCAAAAACTGCAAGAACGACTGCAATAATTGTTGTTCCGAAGCTTATCCAGTTTCGCTTCTCGTGTTTCCTTGAAAGAAGTACCATCCGGGTAGCTTCATTGAACATGATGACAACCGCGGTGAAGTATACTATATCCCTGATGTCCAGCACTCCCCTGCTCATCGACTTGTAATGCTCATTTATTCCCAGTCCGATAACGAATTCATCTATCTTCCTGAGACCGGGCAGATAGGCAAAGGCATCGAAGCCAAGGTAAAGGAACAGGCACAGGATCACCGCGATAATAAATGCAACAACCTGGTTATCCGTAAGAGATGACGCGAACAGACCTGCTGATGCATATACCGCCGCAAGAAAAAACAAACCGATAAAAGCCCCTGCTGTTCCTCCCTTGTCAAGATTTCCGGGTGTTTCGCCAAGATAGTATACCGATATATAGTAAATTATTCCGGGGACAAGCGCCAGGAGCACCAGTGTTACTGCAGCCAGATATTTTCCATAAACTATCCCTCTTTCAGTAACCGGTTTGGAATACAGCAGTTCCATGGTTCCCAGGCGCTTCTCCTCGGCAATCATCTTCATTGTGACTGCCGGGACCAGGAAGAGGAAGATCCATGGCGACAGCAGGAAAAGGGTGTCAAGGCCGGCATAACCAATGTCGAGAATATTCCATTCACCCGGAAGCCCCCACATGAACAGCGAGTTGATCAGCAGGAAAACAATAATAACTATATATCCTGTAAGGCTGCTGAAAAACCCTGTTGTCTCCTTTCTGAAAATTGCGAACATCCTATACTGTTTGAACTGTTTATACTCCAAAATGCCAGGCAAAAATAATCATTGAAAGCCACCATTCCGTTTATTATTCATTTTTTAAGGCTTTGGCATTCTTAACATCGCTGATTATGACATCCGAATAATAGAATTTTATTATATCATCCGATTTGAATCCCCTTGCAGCCATTACCATTGCGCCCTCCTGGCAAAGGCCCACACCGTGACCATATCCCCGTCCCCTGAGAATTACGGAATTGCCTTCCCTGCTCACCGAGAAGAACGATGATTTGAGATTAAGGTCATTCCTGATCCTGTTGAAAGGAATGGAGAAAGATCCTATCCGGTATTCTTTTTGCCGGGTGTCCTGCACAAAATTGTAGGATTGCACTGTTTTCCCCTCCGGATTGAAACCTGAACGTCGCAGGTACGACTCCCATTCAGCCAGGGGTATTGTTTTTTTCCAGTGGGCATTCGGCGATTTAATACAATACGGATCATTTACATTTTTAAGATAGGCATACGATGAAAGCCATACAAAGTCGGAAGTGCATGTTTCACCTCCGCAGTTGGAGTGAAAGGCGGATATTATCAGGCTGCTGTCGGCTGCCAGGATTACCTGTCGCCTGGTTTCCAATACCGCTCTCATTATCAGCGAATCGGAGCTAATCCCGTTGAAAGCCTGGCAATGAATATTATCGCAAATGTTATAGCCGTCGATAAGATGACGGTCAAAATGCCTGTAAAGGTAAGTTCTGGCAAGAAGAGACAGCGATTTATGATACTCTATCCTTTTCCCGGGGCCTCCTTCCGTTCTGACAACTCCGGCAATATAATCATCTTCGCTGCAGATATTTATCAGAACCATAACCCCCAGGTCAGCATAGCATTTCAGACTTCCGCTGTAGTGACGGCGCTCCCCCTGGTTGCCGTTGATTCTCAGAAAAAAACGGTCGTTGCCCTCAAGTCCCCTGACAGTGAGTGAATCAATCATAAAGCTCGCTGAATTCCTGAGTTTTACGGCAATCCTGCCTTCGTACAGTGCAAGTATAACCGGAGAGCCCGCTTCTATGGCAACCGGAGAGCCGTCGTATATATCCAATTCAAATCTACCCTGATCTACAGACAGGGATACCGCGGAGGGTTTCCGGTCGGCAAAAATCCTCACTTTAACCTGTGCCCGGGCAACAGCCGGCATCAGGATAACTATCAGCATTATATTCAGGATGATTCTCGACATTTGACTTTCATATCATTGGAGAGCGTATCGCCTGTTCATCATCAGACTCCCCCTTGCTTCAGTACCTGTACCATATCGGATGCCACCCGTTCCGAAGCTCCTTCGGGGCCAAGTATTTGTTTCACTCTTGCATAATCCCTGAGCACCTTTTCCCTTTTGGAGCCTCCCGGCAGAAGAGCTTTCAGCTCGTGAACCAGGTTTTTTCTGTTAAGCGAATACTGAATCAGTTCCCTGACGGCCTCATAACCTGCAATCAGGTTTACCAGGGAAATATATTTCACTTTTACCAGGGTCCAGGCTATAATCATCGAGATAAAATCGCCCCTGTAACAAACCACTTCAGGAACACCAATCAATGCTGCTTCGAGAGTGGCGGTACCGGATTTAACAAGAGCTGCTTCCGAAATATAAAGTATCTCATAGGTTTTATCCCTGACAAGCTTCACGGGATAATCCTTTATAATTCCATTATAGAGTTCCTCAGGCAGATTCTTCACCCCTGCCAGGACGAACTGGTACCCGGGAAAATCCTGAACAACTTTAAGCATACGCGGAAGTATTTGCCTTACTTCGCTTTTTCTGCTTCCGGCAAGCATCGCTATCACCGGTTTTTCTTCAAGCCCCAGCGATTTTCTGATCTCGCTCTCTGCCGGAATCGCCCTCAGTCTCTTTGCCGTCTCATCCAGAAGAGGATTTCCCATATAAACTGCCTCCACTCCATGTTTCATATAGAAGTCCACCTCAAAAGGAAAGATGATGTACATTCTGTCTACATATTTCTTCACCTTTTTTACCCGTCCTTCATTCCACGCCCATAGTTTTGGGGAAATGTAATAGAACACTTTCAGTCCTGATTTTTTTGCAAATTCCGCTATGCGGAGATTAAAACCGGGATAATCGATAAGAATCACTGTATCGGGTTTGAATGAAGTGATCTGTTGCCTGCACAGGGAAAAAAGTTTCCGTATGGAGCCAAGGTTTTTGGCTACTTCGACGAAACCCATGAATGCCGTCCTGCGGTAATGCATAAGCAGTTCCGCCCCTGCCGACTGCATCATGTCGCCTCCCCAGCAACTTATAACGGCTTCAGTGTCCTTACGCAGCAGTTCCCTTACAAGGTTTGATCCGTGAAGATCACCCGACTGTTCTCCGGCTATTATGAAATACCTCATAACAGAAACTTTACTGCAAAGACCAATACGGCCCAGAATATTGTAATTCCCAGCACTCCCCTGGCAGACTTAAGCATATCGAAGCGGATAAAGAGGAGGAACAGGAATATATTCGGGAACACGCATAATGATATGATGTGAGTCAGTATATTGACTTCAACTATCCTTCTCAGATATTCCTGCAGGGTACTGTTACCCTGTGAAAAAAGCCAGACCACGAGTAAAATCAGCAAGGGAACAACAAATCCTGAAAGGACGCCGGTCCATTGTTTGTCATATTTCTCAGTTAAGCTCATGTGTTAAAGCCTTCCTTCAGGGTTTTGAGATAAGAGTGTGCTGTCATGTCTACTGAAACGGGAACTATTGACACATAACCATTTGCCAGTGCCCATTCGTCAGTGTCGGTAGCTTCGGGCTCATGGTTATGGAAGAATCCTGTAAGCCAGTAATATGTCCTTCCCATCGGATCCTTCCTCTTTTCAAATTCCTCCTTCCAGTTGCCTTTTGATTGCCGGCATACGAGTAAACCTTTGATCTCATTTTCCGGAATAGAGGGAATATTGACATTCAGGCAGATTCCTTCAGGCAGCCTCATTTCAGTGAGTTTTCGCATCACTGTCCTTATGACCTCGCGGCACACGGAGAAGTCTGCTGTAGGCGAGAAATCGCTTAATGAAAACCCCACCGAGTCGATTCCGTATAGGCATCCCTCGATGGTCGCGGCCATGGTTCCCGAATACAGAACGCTCACCGATGCATTGGCTCCATGGTTAATTCCGGCAACAACCCAGTCGGGTTTCCTTTCAAGCAGCTGATTTACAGCGAGCTTGATGCTATCGGTAGGCGTTCCGTTGCAGGTATACACCCTGCGGCGGTCAGTCTCCTCCAGCAGTTTGACCCTGAGCGGCGTCTTCACTGTAAGAGCCATCGACATACCCGACATGCTTTCCTGGGTGGAAACAACCACCACCTTTCCAAATTCCTCCATCACTTCAGTCAGAGCCCTGAGCCCTGCAGCATACATGCCGTCATCATTTGTTAAAAGTATCAGTCTGTCGTTCTGTTCCAGAGTCATAAAATCAAGTTTTAATGTGCAAAGATAGATAATTACCCTTAGCTTAAAGAAATTGTTTACTTTTGCAATCTTGATAATTTTTTTGTTTTGGACAGAAGGGCATAATGAAAGTATCCCACAAACCGGACAAACTTTTTAACAATAAGTTTTTCTCTGTTATATGAAAATTTCTTACAACTGGCTGAAAGAATACCTTAAAATTGACATCGATCCGCGCAATTTATCGGATATACTGACAGGAATTGGACTTGAGATTGAAGGGATTGAAGAATGGGAATCAGTCAGGGGCGGACTTAAAGGTGTGGTTGTCGGGGAAGTCCTGAGTTGTAAAAAACATCCTGATGCCGACAAGCTTTCCGTAACAACAGTTGACATTGGTCAGCCGGAACCGCTCAGTATTGTTTGCGGAGCGCCTAATGTGGCTGCCGGGCAGAAAGTACCCGTGGCTGTTGCCGGAACAACTCTTCACATAGGGGAGAAAACAATCGAACTGAAAAAGACAAAGATCAGGGGCGAAGTGTCGGAGGGCATGATCTGTGCCGAGGATGAGCTTGGACTCGGGACTGATCATGAGGGTATTATGGTTCTCGACAATAGTGCCGTGCCGGGCACTCCTGCCAGTGAATACTTCAACGTGGTTCGCGATACCATATTTGAAATAGGCCTGACTCCCAACAGGATCGACAGCGGATCGCATTTTGGCGTAGCCCGCGACCTTGCAGCTTACCTGAGCCTTAACAGCGGTAGCAACCACACCGCGATAATGCCGTCCGTGGAAGCTTTCAGCGTCGACAGCAATACCTCAGGCTTTGAGGTTATAGTGGAAAACACCAGAGACTGTCCGCGCTATTCAGGTATTACGATCAGCGATGTAAAAATCGGGGAATCACCCGAATGGCTCAAAACCAGGCTAAGGTCGATAGGCCTTAATCCAATAAACAATGTGGTTGACATAACAAACTTCGTCCAGCACGAAATAGGACAGCCTCTTCACGCTTTCGACGCCGACAAGGTCACGGGAAAGAAAGTCATTATAAAAAATCTTCCCGACAAGACCCGATTCGTCACCCTCGACGGAATGGAAAGAAGCCTGTCGCACCGCGACCTGATGATATGCAATGAAGAAGAAGGAATGTGCATTGCCGGAGTATTCGGCGGGATCAAATCGGGAGTTACCGCGGAAACAAGGAACATCTTCCTCGAGAGCGCACATTTCAATCCCGTTTCCATCAGGAAAAGCTCTAAAAGACATTCATTGCAAACGGATGCCTCATTCAGGTTTGAGAGGGGAACAGATCCCAATATAACCATATGGACCCTCAAAAGGGCAGCCATGCTGATGAAGGAACTCGCCGGCGGTAAAATAAGCTCCGAAATAATGGATGTATATCCTGAGAAGATCCTGAATGCAACAACCGAAGTGAGTTACAATAATATTGACAGGCTTATCGGGAAGAAGATCGGGAAAGAAACCATCCACAGGATACTCGGACTGCTCGACTTCATAATCCTGAGGGAAGATGAATCAGCAATGCTGGTAGATATCCCCGCCTACAGGGTAGACGTAAAGCTGGAAGCTGACATCATAGAAGAGATACTGAGGATTTACGGATACAATAATGTGGAAATCAGCAATCATGTAAATTCCACTCTTACATTTATTGAGAAGCCCGACAAGGAGAATCTGGTGAACATCGTTTCAGACCTTCTGTCGGCCAATGGCTTTGCCGAGATTATGTGCAACTCCCTCAACCCGGCGGCCTGGTATGAGGACGACAGCGATTTCGACGCCGCTCAGCTTGTTACACTGGCAAATCCCCTCAGCTCCGACCTTAATGCCATGAGGCAATCGCTGCTGTACGGAGGCCTGAACTCGGTTATCCGGAACATCAACAGGCAGTGTTATGACCTGAAGCTTTATGAATTCGGGAACTGCTATTTCAGAACCGGCCACAGCACTGCTGTCCCATCAGTGAATGACTATACCGAAAGACAGTCGCTCGATCTGTTCATTACCGGAAGAACAGGCAGGGAAAGCTGGAACCATAAGCCGGCACCAGGCGATTTCTACCATATAAAATCGGCCACCGAGATGATCTTCTCGCGGCTCGGCATCGACACAGTCCTTCTCAGCAACGGAGAAAGCCGGAAAAAATATTTCTCCGAATCAATAAGCTATGTTATCAATAACCAGGTGCTTGCCGAGACAGGGAAACTATCAAAAAGCATGCTTTCGAGGTTTGATATCGGTCAGGATGTATTTTACAGCCATATCGACTGGGACCTGGTGTTAAAGCTTGCTGGCAGAAGAAAAGCCATTCAGTTTGCCGAACTCCCGAAATACCCGGCCGTAAGACGCGACATGGCCATGCTTCTCGACCGTGATGTAAAGTTTATCCGTATCAGGGATATTGCCTTCAAAACCGAAAGAAATGTTTTGCGCGATGTAAACCTGTTTGATGTATATGAAAGCGACAGCCTCGGTGAAAACAAGAAATCATACGCGGTGAGCTTCATTCTCAGGGATGATCTAAGAACCCTTACCGACAAGAATATAGATAAGGTAATGGACAAGCTCAGAATGGCCTTTGAGAAAGAGCTTGGAGCAAAAATAAGATAGGAATCTTCAGCTACGGATCCCGCTTTAACCCTAATTCCGTATACTGACATGGGAAGAATAATTAAGGCAGCCGGCGATTACCTCTCGCTTGTCAAGTTCATTCATACAGTGTTTGCAATGCCGTTTGCAATGATCGGCTTCACGCTTGCAGTAACCACCACTGATCATGAATTCAGTCTGAAGCTTCTTGTGCTGATCATCCTGTGCATGATTTTCGCGAGAAATGCCGCCATGGGATTCAACAGGCTGGCCGACAGGAAATTCGACTCGCTGAATCCCCGGACCGGTCAGAGGGAAATACCTTCGGGCAGGATAGGCGTGAAATCAGCAGCTGTTTTTGTCGCGATAAACGCCATTCTTTTCGTTATATCAGCAGGACTGATCAACAGGCTGACTCTTTTACTCTCACCGGTTGCACTTGCTGTGATACTTGGATACAGCCTTGCCAAGAGGTTTACCCCGCTTTGCCACTTCATCCTCGGACTCGGGCTCAGTCTTGCTCCCATAGGAGCCTACATTTCAGTAACAGGCGCCTTCCACTTCCTCCCTATAATCTACTCACTGATTGTGCTAACCTGGGTAAGCGGGTTTGACATTATATATGCCCTGCAGGATGTGGAATTCGACAGAGAGCAGAAGCTGCATTCCATTCCATCGCTTACCGGAAGGAAGAGAGCGCTTGCCATCTCAGCCATAGTGCATTTCATGACCTTTGTTCTGGTGGTTATTGCAGGGCTGGCAGGAAGGGGAAACATTTTATATCTGGCCGGAGCCATAATCTTCACCGGACTTCTGTTATGGCAGCACCTTCTGGTGAAGCCCGATGACCTGAGCAGGATTAACCTCGCATTTCAAACAACAAATGGGATTGCAAGCGTGGTTTATGCTGTCTTCGTAATACTCGACCTTGTCATATTTGCCTGAAAAAGGGTTGATCAGGAACACAACTCCATTTATTGTTGAGTTAAAATTCAACCCCTCAGTGAGACTTTATTAAAAAATAAGCCCAAATTAGAAGATACTGTCAGTTTTTTTTGTTTATTGGTATCAAAATAACCTGACCTGATGCCCGAAATTATTGTAAAAGAAGTCCGATCCCGCGCGGAGTTACGGGAATTCATCTATCTGCCTGCAAAGATCCACAAAGGGGAAGCCAACTGGTTGCCGCCCCTATACTCCGATGAATGGCACCTGTTCGACAAGAAAAAGAACAGGTCCTACAGTTATTCGGATGCTGAATTCTTCCTGGCCTGGAAGGACAACAAGCCGGTCGGCAGGATCATGACGCTGATCAACAACAGGTATAACGAAATTAAGAAAGAGAAAAACGGCAGGTTCAGCTTTATGGAGTGCTACAATGACAGGGAGGTTTTCCATGCCCTGATAACAAAGGCTGAGGAGTGGCTCAGAAACAGGGGAATGGTAAAGATAGTCGGCCCAATGGGTTTTTCCGACAAAGACCCGCAGGGATTCCAGATAGAGGGTTTCGAGTATCCGTTTCTCTTCACGGCTCCGACCAATTCACCTTATATGCCTGCCATGCTTGAAGCTGAAGGATATACCAAGGAAATTGACCTTGTAAATTACAATATGCCCGTTCCTGATAAAGATCCGCCGATTTACCTGAAAGCATATGAAAGATACTCTCGTAACAGCAATATAACAATTTCCGAATTCAAGTCGAAGAAGGAACTGAAACCAGTAATAATCCCCGTTCTGGAACTCATGAACAGTACCTTCGTCGACATCTACGGGTATGTTCCCCTCAATGATGCTGAAAAGGTAGAATTGGCAAAAAGATATCTTCCGATACTGGACCCTGCATTCATTAAAGTGGCCCAAACAAAAAACGAGCTGGTAGGTTTCATAGTTGCCCTTCCTGACATGACCACCGGCATTATTGAAGCAAGAGGGAAACTCTTTCCCTTCGGATTATTCAAAATCCTCAGGTCGATGAAGAAATCCACAAAACTCATGATGATGCTCGGCGGCATAAAAGAAGAATACAGGGGAAAGGGCATTGATGTGATGATGGGGATGAAGCTTCTCGATTCGGCAAGAAAGCAAAATAAGACCATCCTCGACAGCCACCTGATAATGGAAGAAAACCCAAAGATGAGAGCCGAATACGAAAGGATGAACGGAAAAATCGTGAAACGTTTCAGGATCTTTCAGAAAAGCCTGGTCTGAAAGATCAGTGGCGGTTTCCGGTCTTTAAACAATTCCTGCTTCAACAGTATTCAGATTATCAGAAGCTAATACAAGCTGATACGTTCTGCTTAC
>JAAYQC010000068.1 GCA_012519515.1 Bacteroidales bacterium
AGGTTTATTAATGGTTGATGATGAAACTCTACGATAGCTTTGAAATCAAGCCATAAAATTAAACTAATTTATGCTAATTACAAACGAAGCATTAATTATCAGAATCTTCCAAAAACTGAATATTTTCCGGTGTTGCAAAAAATTGAGGAATAGAGAAAAAGTCCTTCCATGTTTGTCATTATCCGCCTCTCGAGATGCAGAACGGGCTGACCCGCCTCAAGCATCAGAAAGCTCCTTATCCTTGCCGAAGGCGAAATGGCACGTATCCTCTGCTCACCCCCCTTTATCTCAACCTGGTAATGCTCCCTGAGTATGACGAAAAGCGACTTGTTCTCAAACTGCCTGGCCGTTATCCGCGGCAGATTTATGTTTGCTATATAACTTATGTCATAGAAAATCGGAGCCTCATCAAGCAACCTGAGTCTCTCCATGTAAATACAACCCGACTCCCTTTCCAGTTTGGTCAGATTAAACATGAATTCCTCCGGCCAGGGCTTCAGTACCGGCTTTACTATGATCCTTGTCTTCAGATTCCTGTTTCCAAGAGCAGAGGTGGTTCCCGATACCGACAATATCCCGATATCCATCGGAGGAAGCTGAACTATACTCCCTTTCCCCTGATGCTTCCTGATGTAACCGTCGTTGGCCAGAGCTGCCAGCGACTGCCTTACCGTCGGACGCGTCATCCCGTAAAGCCTGCATAATTCGTTCTCCGAGGGTAAAAGATCACCCTCTGCATAAACACCCTCACTAATGTGCTTCCGAAGTATCTCGTACAACTTCCTGTGTTGCGGTATGGAAGCGCCTGAATTCATTGTCGGAAAATTTTTCTGTAAATATAGTAATATTTACTTGTAAATACAAGTTTGTTTGTTATTTTTGTAACATCATTAATATAAGGATTTTCAAAACTTGTTCTTTTTGAGATTGTTCAACTTATTATAACAAGTACAAGCCGGCTTCAGTCTTCGTCACGGAGCGGCGGAAATGATACGATAACACAAAACTAACCTTCATAATCAAAGATGGCAATTGCAGTAATAATGCCCAGGCAGGGTCAATCGGTCGAGACCTGCATAATAACAAAATGGTTCAGAAAAAAGGGCGAAACGGTTAAGACAGGCGACATCCTGTTCTCTTATGAAACCGACAAGGCCGCGTTCGATATGGAATCCCCCGCCGACGGTACTCTTCTGGAAATCCTCCACGACGAGGGGGCGCAAGTTCCGGTGCTGTCCACCGTGGCTTTCATCGGCGAACCCGGAGAAACGCCTGGATCATCAGGAGAACAATCCCCTGCTGAAACAATCGGGACTGAAACAGCCGGGGCCGAAACTGTCAGGACCGAAACACCGGAGACGTATGAAAAGTCTGCTGCCGGAGCTTTAGAGCCGGCGATAGCTGAATCTTTTACAGGCAGACATGTAAGGATATCGCCAAGGGCAAAACGCCTTGCCGAAAGAAACAATCTCGATTACAGTCTGATAAGCGGCTCGGGCCCAAACGGGAGGATAATGTGCAGCGACATTCAGAATGCCCTCTCCGCTAAGGCTCCGGTCTCTGTCACCGCTCCCGCGGAAACGCCCCCGCTCAGTCCTCCTGTTGCTTCTCCGGCTGCAAAACCGGTCTCACCGGAAGAATACAGCGACCAGCCTCTTTCGAATGTAAGAAAGCTCATCGCCAAAGCCATGTATTCATCGCTTCGCGATTCCGCCCAGCTTACCCATCACATGAGCGCCGATGCCCGCAATATTCTCCTGGCAAGAAGAAAGATCAAGGAAGGCTTAAAAAGCGGAACGGAAGTCCACGACATCACGATTAATGACATCATCTGCTGGTGCGTGATAAAAGCCATTGCCTTACATCCCGCGATAAATGCCCACTTTATGGGCGATTCAATAAGGCTTTTCAACAGGGTTCACCTCGGAAATGCAGTCGACACTCCAAGGGGACTTATGGTACCTGCTATCAGGAATGCCGACCAGATGGATCTCCCCCGTCTCTCCGAAGCCCTGAAGGCCGCCGCCGAAGCCTGCAGGAAGGGAAATATCAATCCTGAACTGATCCAGAGCACTTCTGCTTCATTCACTGTTTCAAACCTCGGAAATTACGGGGTCGAAATGTTCACTCCCGTCATCAACCTCCCACAATGCGCGATACTGGGAGTGTGTACAATAATAAACAGGCCGGCCGACCTGGGTAATAACACCTTCGGATTCGTACCCTATATCGGCCTGTCACTCACCTACGACCACAGGGCCATCGACGGCGGTCCGGCTACCTTGTTCCTCAGGGAAATAAAAGAACAGATTGAACAATTCAACTATTAAGGGATTAAAAACAATTTTCCAAAAACATAACAACATGCCTAAAAGTCAGTATATCAGTCCGGAAGAATTACGCAGACCACGGTTCATTGAATTCGGGAAGATCCCGGTTAACCAGTACAGAAAATCGATTGAGGAGGAAAAGCAGAATTTCAGCTCTGAAGACTTTATCAGAATCTACCACGACATGGTGATAATAAGGGAATTTGAGACGATGCTTAACCTGATCAAGACCACTAATGAATACAGGGGAATATCATACAACCATCCCGGTCCGGCCCATCTTTCGATCGGACAGGAGGCGGCAGCCGTAGGAATGGCTTACAACCTTGGGATCGACGATTTTATTTTCGGTTCCCACAGAAGCCACGGGGAGATTCTTGCAAAAGGCCTTTCTGCAATTGCCAGGCTTAGTGAAGACGATCTTTATACAATTATGAAAGGCTACTTCGACGGAAGGACCCTGAGGGTGGTTGAAAAAGACTTCACGGGAGGATCTGTCAGGGTACTGGCAAAGCATTTCCTTCTTTATGGAGCCCTGGCAGAGATCTTCGCCCGCGAGAATGGTTTCAACAAGGGCCTTGGCGGTTCCATGCACGCCTTCTTCACTCCTTTCGGAATCTATCCAAATAATGCAATAGTGGGAGGCTCCGGTGATATCTCAGTAGGCGCTGCGCTGTACAAGAAGATAAACCGCGAACCGGGAATCGTCGTCTGCAACATAGGCGATGCATCGATGGGCTGCGGACCTGTCTGGGAAGGAATAACCTTTGCTACCATGGACCAGTACCGGACTCTATGGGAAGGCGAATTCAACGGAGGACTTCCTATTATATTCAACTTCATGAACAACCTCTACGGAATGGGAGGCCAGACTATGGGGGAAACAATGGGATACGGAATTCTGGCCAGAGTAGGAGCCGGTGTGAATCCTGAAATGATGCATGCCGAAAGGGTCGACGGATACAACCCCCTGGCCGTTATCGATGCTTTCCGGAGAAAAATGGAAATCATCCGTCAGAAAAAGGGCCCTGTACTTCTCGACACTCTTACTTACAGGATCAGCGGACACTCCCCTTCCGACGCTTCTTCATACAGATCAAAAGAAGAAATTGAGGCCTGGCAAAAGGAAGATTCAATAATCGCCTATGGTCAGAAACTTACTGAAGCAGCAATTGCCACTCCCTACCAGCTTGATGAAATCAGGGAGAATGCAGGAGAACTGATGTCACATATTCTGAGACTTGCCGTGAATGATGAGATATCCCCGAGACTTGACCTCGATTCTGATCCTGATGCTGTGGGCAAAATGATGTTTTCAAACCAGTCGGTCGACAGGATGTCGGAAGGAATACCGCAAGTCCTGATCCCCATGGAGGAAAATCCAAGGGTGAAGTCACTTAAGACAAAGGAAAGATTCTATCTCGACAGCGAAGGCAAGCCGGTTTCAAAGGCCAGGACATTTCAGCTCCGCGACGGGCTGTTCGAAGCTATCATTGATCGTTTCTACAAAGACCCGACTCTCGTCGCCTGGGGTGAGGAAAACCGCGACTGGGGCGGCGCTTTCGCCGTTTACCGCGGCCTTACCGAGGCACTTCCCTACAACCGCCTTTTCAATTCTCCGATCTCCGAAGGCGCGATAGTGGGCACGGCAATCGGATATGGCATGTGCGGAGGACGAGTGATAGCGGAAATAATGTACTGCGATTTTCTTGGAAGAGCCGGGGACGAAGTCTTTAACCAGCTTCCGAAATGGCAGGCAATGAGCGGAAACCTGATCAAAATGCCTGTGGTGATAAGGGTTTCAGTGGGTTCAAAATACGGGGCCCAGCATTCGCAGGACTGGTCATCGCTCGTGGCACATATACCCGGACTGAAGGTGGTGTTCCCGGCAACTCCCTACGATGCAAAGGGACTTATGAACAGTGCACTGCAGGGAACAGATCCCGTAATATTCTTCGAAAGCCAGAGAATCTACGATATTGGAGAAATGTTCCACAGCGGCGGTGTGCCTGAAAATTATTACGAAATCCCCCTGGGAGAACCTGACGTGAAGAAAGCCGGAAACGACATCACCATCCTAACTATCGGAGCCACTCTTTACCCGGCCCTGAAAGCTGCCGAAATCCTTGAAAAAGATTACGGCATGAGTGCTGAAATAATCGACGCCAGAACCCTGGTCCCGTTCAGATACGAAACCGTCCTGGAATCGGTCAGAAAAACAGGCAGGATAGTCCTGGCCAGCGATGCATCATCAAGGGGCTCCTTCCTGAAGGAAATGGCCCATACAATAACCGAACTTGCCTTCGATGACCTTGATGCCCCGCCCGTTGTTGTGGGAGCACGTAACTGGATCATCCCGGCACATGAGATGGAGAACTATTTCTTCCCTCAGCCTTCGTGGATAGTGGATGCAATTCATGAGAAGATTGTACCGCTTAAAGGACACAGATGCTCAACAGATGTTTCTCCTCAAAAGACTTTGAGACTTAACTGGGAGGGCGTGTAGTACTTTTTATATATTTGCTGTTCACCAAGTTTTATTTATGATGAAGTCATTTCTGGCCGACTACCCGTTACCCGAAGAAATAAGGAAAAAGCTCTCGAACAACCATCTTCCTGAATTCAGGGAAGCCAACGCGCATATCCATACTCCATACTCTTTCAGCTCTTTTCCCGATATGGAGACCATTTTCTCAACGGCAGTAAGCGAAAACATTGCCGTCCTTGGAATCAATGATTTCTATGTCGCGGACGGATTCAGGGAATTCAACGACAGATCGCTCAGCAGCAGGGTATTCCCTCTGTTCAATATTGAATTCATAGGCCTTTTGAAGGAGGAACAGAAAAAAGGCATCAGGATCAATGATCCGAATAATCCGGGAAGGATTTATTTCTGCGGAAAGGGACTCGACTTTCCCTTTAACCCGGGCTTCATTAACAGTCTGAAACTGAAATCGGTGGTCAGGGAAAGCCAGACCCAGATAAAGGCAATGATCTCAAAGCTGAACAGGCTGATTGAACCTGTAAATCCTTCACTGTCACTTTCTTATGATAAAATTAAATCGCGGCATGCCCGCGACATGGTGCGCGAACGGCATCTCGCCAGGGCGCTGAGAACCCTGGTAACGGAAAACTTTCCCGATCCGGGCGACCAGCTTAGTTTCCTCGAGAAACTATACGGCGGGAAAAAATCAGCAGCCGATCCTGCCGACCACGCCCAACTCGAAAATGAGATCCGCTCAAACCTCCTCAAAAGCGGAGGAGCGGCCTTCGTCAAGGAAGATGAAGATTCCTTCCCCGAACTTCCTTCCATAATGAAGATTATCCTAAAGGCAGGCGGTATACCCTGCTACCCCGTACTGCTCGATGATCCGTCAGGAAATTTCACCGAGTTTGAAAGAGACCGGGGGAAACTGTACAAATCACTGTCCGACAAAAAAATAGCCTGCATCGAACTTATCCCCGGGAGAAACAGCCTCCCCGTATTGAGTGATTTTGTACATTTTTTCCACGACAGGAATTTCATAGTGACTTTCGGAACAGAACACAACACTCCAGGTCTTGCTCCCCTTACCGTTACCGCGAAGGGAAATGAACAACTGGGAAACGACCTCAAACAGATTGCCTGGGAAGGTGTTTGCGTCATTGCCGCACATCAGTACCTCAGGGCAAAGGGCATGCAGGGCTACATAATGCCCGACGGAAAGCCAAGTTTCGACCAGAAAAGGGAACTTACTTACCTTGGTAAACTTGTAATTGAATTCTTCCTTTCAAAAAACTGATACCATGAAACCGGAAATTGCCGATCTTATTGAAATATCAAAATACTACGGGAACAATAAGGACTTTGTCATTGCCGGAGGAGGAAACACTTCATTCAAGGACGGACAGACCATTTGGATAAAGGCAAGCGGACAAGCCCTGGCAACACTGAGCGAAGACGGACTTGTGGCTCTCGACAGGGAAAAACTCCGCCTGATCTCCGAAAAACAGTATTCCAACGATTCGTCCCTCAGGGAGGAACAGGTAAAAACAGACCTTTTCAACAGCATAATCGACAAGAGCCGGAATAAAAGGCCTTCAGTCGAGACTTCCCTTCACGACCTGATCAGGTATAAATTTGTTGTCCACCTCCACCCTACCCTTATAAACGGAATCCTGTGCAGCAGAAATGCAAAGAATCTCGTCAAACAGCTTTTCGGAGAGAAGGCCCTCTTCGTGCCGTATACCGACCCGGGATATACCCTCTTCAAAAAGCTGGAATCGGAGATTATTAAATACAGGGCCGATTCCCTGAACGATCCTCAGATAATCCTGCTTGAAAACCACGGATCCTTTGTCAGCGCCGATTCATGCACTGAAGTGAAAAAAATATATGAGGACATCCTGTCGGCAATTTACGGTCATATAGGCCAGACAGAAGAAATTGAGGAACTGGAGTATAACTCTGTTCTTACAAATGCATTGCCGGCTTTGAGAATGCTGCTCTCTGAAGACAGGCCAAAAGTTATCAGGTACCGGCACAACAGCCTGATATCCAAATACTATAAAAGCGAAGCGGAGTTTCACAAGATTTCACGTCCCCTGACTCCCGATATAATTGTCTACTGTAAAACCAGATACCTCTACATCGAGCAATCTTCAACGGCTGAAAAGATACTCGACTCGGCAAGAACCCAGCTTCCGCGCTTCCTGAATGAATACGGTTTTCTGCCGAAAATAATAGTGATAAAAAATGCCGGGATTCTGGCGGCAGACGAATCCGTCGCCTCGGCTGATGCCGTGCTTGATGTCTATGAGGATATGATAAAAATCTGTCATTATTCATCCCTCTGCGGCGGAACAAAAACCCTGACTCCCGATCAGACAGAGTTTATTGACAAATGGGAAGTTGAAAACTACAGGAGAAAAGTTTCCACGGCCGGGATCAAAAGCAACAGGATGTTCCAGAAAATTGCCATCGTTACAGGTGGCGCCCAGGGTTTCGGTGCTGGAATAGCTGAAGCCCTGTTCGGAATGAAAGTGAATGTTGTCGTTGCCGATCTGAATGAAAAAACAGGAAAATCTTTTGTCGACGGGCTCAATTCCTCATCCTCCGGAAACAAGGCGCTGTTTATTCATTCGGATGTTTCAGATGCTGAATCGGTCAGGAAGCTTGTTGAAAACACCGTAAGCGCATTCGGCGGGCTCGATCTGATGGTAAGCAATGCAGGTGTGCTGAAGGCCGGGGGACTTGACGAAATGGACCCTGCGACTTTTTCAAAGACTACAGAAATTAATTACAACGGCTACTTCTACTGCGCGAAGTACGCTTCGGAAATAATGATAATACAGAACCGGGAAAAACCTGAGTACTTCTCCGACATAATTCAAATTAATTCCAAATCAGGTCTGAGAGGCAGCAACAGGAACTTTGCATATGCCGGAGGCAAATTCGGAGGTATAGGCCTTACACAGTCATTTGCCCTCGAACTGGCCCCGTTCAGGATCAAGGTCAATTCCATCTGTCCCGGAAATTTTTACGAGGGGCAACTGTGGTCCGACCCTCAGAAGGGACTCTTTGTCCAGTACCTCAAAACCGGTAAGGTACCTGGTGCAAAGACCATTGAGGATGTCAGGAAGCACTATGAGAAACAGGTTCCCCTTAAGCGAGGATGCAGACTCGAAGATGTGGTTAAGGCCTTGCTTTATATCATCGACCAGGAATACGAAACCGGACAGGCCGTCCCTGTTACAGGCGGCCAGGTGATGTTGGGATGAGGCACGGGGCACGGGGCGCAGGGCACGGGGCACAGGGCACAGGGCACAGGGCGCAGAGCACAGTGATTGGTCTTGCAAGTTGTGCAGGTCATGCAAGTCTTGCAAGTCGTGCTGATTGTACAAAACCTGCAAGACAGTAAGACGCGGTGCAGGACGAAGCAAAGGTTGTGTCGGTAGGATCCCCTCCGCCGGAGAGCCTGTCCTGCCTTAGCGGGGGGCCAGGGGTGGGTTATAGCACAGAGTACTAAGTTCAGGGCTTAAGATCGCTTACCGCGTACCGTTTCTTGTCAAAAGCCAGGTTCTCAATAATAAAGACTATGAAAACAAAAGCAGTCAGAATTTACGGAAAGAAAGACCTTCGTCTTGAGGAATTTGAACTTCCTGAAATGAAGGATGATGAGATCCTTGCACAGGTGATCTCCGACAGTATATGCATGTCATCGCACAAGGCAGCGATTCAGGGACCGGAACATAAAAGAGTCCCGGACGATATCGCTGTCAATCCAATAATTATAGGACATGAGTTTTCAGGTCTTATTTTGAAAGTCGGAAGCAAATGGCAGCATAAGTTCAAACCCGGACAGAAATTCTCAATCCAGCCCGCGATGGCCCATATGGGGACACTCAATGCTCCCGGCTACTCCTACAGGTACATCGGCGGCGATGCCACTTATATTATTATTCCTGACATTGTGATGGAAGCCGACTGCCTCCTCACCTACCATGGCGAGGCTTTTTACCCCGCTTCTCTCTCAGAACCGATGTCATGCATAGTGGGCGCCTTCAACGCAAGCTATCACACGCCCCCCGGAACCTACAGGCACGAAATGGGAATCAGGGAAGGCGGCAAGCTTGCAATACTTGCAGGTGTTGGTCCGATGGGACTCGGCGCTATTGATTACGCTCTTCACCAGGACAGAAAGCCTGCCCTGATGGCAGTTACCGATATTGACGACGCAAGGCTGGCAAGGGCTGCATGCCTGTTTCCGCCCGAAAAAGCTCTTGAAGAAGGAGTCCGCCTGTTTTATGTAAATACGGCGAAAATTCCCGACCCGGTAAAACATCTGAGGGAACTCACGGAAGGCCAGGGCTTTGATGATGTATTTGTCTTTGCACCTGTAAGGCAGGTGGTCGAACAGGGCGATGCAATTCTCGGTTTCGACGGATGCCTTAATTTCTTTGCAGGTCCGACAAATCCCGAATTCAAGGCCGAACTGAATTTTTACAACGTGCACTACGCTTTCACCCATATCGTGGGAACATCGGGAGGTAACACCGACGATATGCGCGAATCGCTCAGGCTCATGTCACAAGGCAGAATAAATCCGGCCGTGATGATCACCCACGTGGGAGGCCTTGATGCAGTAGCTGACACAACACTCAGACTTCCGCAAATTCCCGGCGGGAAAAAACTGATCTATACCAATATATCTATGCCTCTTGTCGCGCTCGACAGCCTTGGCGAACTTGGGAAAAATGATCCCTTCTATGCTGGCCTGCACGAAATAGTGGCAGCTAACGATAACATCTGGAATCCGGAGGCTGAAAAATATATTCTAGAAAAAGGCAAAGAGATATAAAGTCTTGCGGTCATGCAGTCTTGCGGTCTTGCGGTCTCTTCCAATGCGGAACATCGCCTATAATACATCACCTATAATACATCGCCTATAATACATCGCCTATAATACATCGCCTATAATACATTATACATTGTCTTGCGGTCGTGATCCAACGGCACGCGGCTGGCGGCTCAGAGGTAAAAGTTGAAAGTAGAAAGTAGAAAGTTGAAAGTTGGAAAGCAGAGTACAAAAACCACCTGATCTTGACATGCAGAACGAAACTCACTGGCCCTGATATGCCGGGACATAACCAAAAGGATTACTGAATCATACCCCCGTCACACGGAGCGCCAATGACATATACTGACCTATTGCTATTTTAGTAGTTTTGAAATCTCAATCTTTAAAGTAGGCAGATGCCTAACAATAGTCCCCCAAACAATTTCATCATCAATTTTGTCGTAGCCATGAATAACTCTATTGCGCATATTGATGATTTGCTTTTTGCTTGATATTTTTATTTTTGGGTCAAGCCGTTCAATCCTATTCATAGCTTCGCCAATAATTTCAAATTCCCTTTCAACGGCTCTGCGCAGCATCTTGTTTGATAAATAAACACTAAAGTCCCTTTCATTACCCAAGTAATTCTCAATAGACTCTATTGATTCTCTAATATCATACAAGAATTTCTTTATCTCAACATTCATATAAGAGAGTCTTTGTTTTATTAACGAATTCAATGAAATATGGATTTCTTAGAGACTTTTCCGTCACTAAATCTACCTGCCTTTTAAACAACTTTTCGAAGTTTTCAGCAAGTTTAAAATACGTGTCGGCATAATCTCCATACTCCATTGGATTAAAGGAAACTAAAAGATCTATGTCACTTTTGTCATTAAATCTGTCGGTAACAACTGAACCAAATGCAAAAAGACTCCTAACATTATGGTTTATACATAATGCTCTAATTTTTTCAATATTATCAGTTAGAAGCTTTTGCATGGCCTGTTTTTTACAAATTTACTAATTTTGCTGATCTTTGGCGAATCCGTCTTTGGCAATTGGTTACAACACATCATATATCGCCTATAATACATAATACATTATAAGTCGTGCAGTCTTGCAGTCATGCAGTCTTGCGGTCTCTTCTAATTCGGAACATCGCCTATAATACATCGCCTATTATAAATCGCCTATAATAAATCGCCTATAATACATTATACATTATAAGTCGTGCAGTCATGCAGTCTTGCGGTCTCTTCTAATTCGGAACATCGCCTATAATACATCACCTATAATACATTATAAGTCGTGCAGGTCGTGTAAGTTGTTCGTGTAGTGCTGGTTATGTGACTCGTGCCGGATATATGGTTAGTGCCCTAACGGATAATTGTTAATTGTTCATTGCTAATTGCTAATTGTTTATACATCGCCTATAATACATAATACATTGTCCTGCGGTCGTGATCCAACGGCACGCGGCTGGCGGCTCAGAGGTAAAAGTTGAAAGTTGAAAGTTGAAAGCAGAGTACAAAAACCACCTGCTCTGACGTTAAGCTCCGAAGAGCCTGTCCCGCTTTAGCGGGGAGCGTGACTTCTATCTTTTTTTCTGTATAGATATTTGTTCTTGCTCGCGATATTCTATCAATTTGAAATCTGGTTGCAATTTTTACAAACTCCTTATTATCATATCATTCTTCGTTGTCAAATCTTCTAGTTAACTGATAATCAATGGAGTTTTTTAATCCCACTTCTAATACAGCGAGCAAAGGGTAAAATGACTCCGACATCAGAATGTTGCTTTTATAATGAGAAATCGCTTTTGACAGGTCATTCTTATGGTAATTTTAATACGGTTCAAGTCTTTCTTTCGATATAATTCTTTCAAATAATACTATGGGCTACAACGTTCGGCGGTATAGCCAGTAAGGCTGAGTTGTTATCGTTTTGTTAAGGTTTTTTTGGTTATTGTATGGCTCTAAAATAATTCATATCTACTTATTGGCTATAGCGCATGTTGTGGTGCGTTTTTCTTTATTCGCATTAGGATATCCTTTTTATTTTCTTTTTCCTTTTCAATGTCGAAGTCGTTTTGTATTCCTAACCAAAATTGGGCCGTTGTGCCAAAATAAGAGGCGAATCTTAAAGCTGTATCAGCTGTTATCCTGCGTTTTCCCTTTAAAATTTGGGATATTCTGGTTTGAGGTATATCAATGTCTTTTGATAATTTGTACACAGATATTTCGAGTGTGATCAGAAACTCCTCTCTCAATACCTCTCCTGGGTGTATGTTCGCTAGTCTGTTCATTATATTTTTCCTCAATTATTATTTGTGATAATCTGTTATTTCCACGTTATGGGCGTTGTTTCCTTCCCATAAAAAAACTATTCTCCATTGATAGTTTATTCTTATGCTGTAGAAATCCGATCCTTTTAGTTTCTCTAGTCTATTGGAAGGCGGGATTCTCAGGTCGGTCCAATTTTGGGAGTTATTTATCATTCTGAGTTTTCTCCTTCCAACTTGTTGTATTTCAATCGGAATCTTTTTGACCTGTTCACCATTCCAAATCCTTTCTGTATCCTTTGAACCAAATGAAACAATCACACTGTCACTACTCGATACTAACGCCAAAGATAACTAATGATTTTATAATACCAAGCTTTATTTATGGTCCCCTAAAAAATGCACCACAATACATTATAAGTCGTGCAGGTCATGCAAGTCATGCAAGTCGTGCAGGTCGTGTAAGTTGTTCGTGTAGTGCTGGTTATGTGACTCGTGCCGGATATGTGATTTGTACCCTAACGGATAATTGTTAATTGTTAATTGTTAATTGCTAATTGCCAATTGTTTATACATCGCCTATAATACATAATACATTATAAGTCGTGCAGTCTTGCGGTCTTGCAGTCTCTTCCAATGCGGAACATCGCCTATAATACATCGCCTATAATACATTATAAGTCATGCAGGTCG
>JAAYQC010000069.1 GCA_012519515.1 Bacteroidales bacterium
TCATTCCATTTCCGGATTGCAACATATCCGCGGGCAGGATCACAATATTCAGGGCGGAAACAATGAGCAGAACCCGACTATCATACATCTATGCCGGAATTGCAATACTGTTCTGGTCTACAATTCCAACCGCCTTCAAAATCTGTCTTGGCGAGATGCCTATTATCCACATGCTTTCAATAGCATCCTTCACATCCGCCCTTGCCCTCCTGGGTATAATCATTGCCGGAAAGAAAACAAGTCTCCTGATCTCTTCTTCACCCTCCGGCCTGCTGAGTTCAGCAATACTGGGGCTGATGAACCCTTTCGTATATTATCTTATCCTTCTGAAAGCCTATAAGCTCCTGCCCGCACAGGTTGCACAGCCGCTGAACATGATCTGGCCCATAATCCTTGTATTTCTTTCAGCGCCAATACTTAAGCAGAAAATTGCTACCAGGAGTTATGCTGCCCTGCTCATCTCCTTTCTCGGGGTATATATAATATCGTCGCGGGGAAAGCTGTTCAGCCACAATAGTGCCGACACCCTTGGCGTGCTTCTGGCAACAGGCAGTTCAGTCTTCTGGGCCCTGTATTTTATCCTGAACATGAGAGACAAACGGGACGAGTCAGTAAAGCTTTTCCTGAACTTTCTCTTCGGATCGTTATATCTGGCGATTGCAATGACGGTGACCGGCAACTGGCCGGGAATGGGGATTATAAGCCTGAAAGGCTGGGTATCCGCGGTATACATCGGCCTTTTCGAGATGGGCCTGACTTTTTTCTTCTGGCTGAAAGCGCTTCAGCTTGCTCCCTCGACCGACAAGGTAAGCAACCTGGTTTACCTTGCTCCATTCCTGTCGCTTGTCTTTGTGAATTTCATACTTCACGAACCTCTGTATCTGACAACTCCTTTAGGGCTGTTGCTGATAATAACCGGAATATTGATCCAGAACAAAAAGAAGCGGATAAGAGCTTAATAGCTTATCTTTGCATCCAGGCCCGAATTCTAAACAAAGAAAAGGATTGAATAAGATCAAAAAGGAAAGAATCATACTCGGGATCGACCCCGGAACAACCATCACCGGCTATGGAATAATCAGGATATCGGGCAGGGATCCCGAACTGATAACCATAGGTGCGATCGACATCTCGAAATATGATGATCATTTCCTTAAAATCAAACATATCTTCGAACGCACTCTGGGGATTATTGAGGAATATCATCCCGATGAGCTGGCTATCGAAGCCCCCTTCTACGGCAAGAATGTACAGTCGATGCTGAAGCTGGGAAGGGCACAGGGAGCGGCAATAGCGGCAGCGCTAAGCCGGTCTGTCCCGGTCTTTGAATATGCTCCGAGGAAGATTAAGATGTCGATAACCGGAAGAGGCTCAGCCTCAAAGGAGCAGGTCGCATCCATGCTGATGCAGATACTTAAGTTCAAGGATATGGGTGTTAAGCTTGATGCCACCGACGGACTTGCTGCCGCGCTCTGTCATTTTTACCAGACCAACAACCCGTTAGGGGAAAAGAAGTCCGGCAGTTGGAATGACTTCATCAAAAAGAATCCCCGCAGGGTCAAAAAACAATAAACTTTCAGATTACCGAAAAGGCAAGGGCGGCAACGCTGATTTTTATATTTTCACCCTTTAGCAATTCCGCGGCACAGGCCTCGATTGTCGAGCCGGTTGTGATCACATCATCCACGATGAGTATATGTCTGCCTTCCGTCTTACTCCTGTCGCTTACCCGGAATATTTCATTGACATTAAGCCATCTGTCATATCTCGATTTTTTTGTCTGAGTGGTACTGACGCTTATTCTTTTCAGTATTCCGGTATCAACAGGTATGCCGGTAGCTTCCGAAATACCCCGGGCGATCAGCTCACTCTGGTTATATCCCCTACGGCGTTGCTTTGAAGGATGAAGAGGCACAGGTATTATAAGGTCTATTTCATTCAGATACACAGTGTTTTTCAATGAATTGCCATATATCCTTCCGAGTTCGGTTCCTATTTCGGCAGCGCCCTTGTATTTCAGATGGTGTATTAGCCTCCTGATCCTGCTGTCGCGGGTATAGTATGAAAATGCAGCAGCATGTTCAACCGGGCATCTTCCCCAGAAGATTTTCTCAACAGGATTTTCAGGAATCAGATGGAAACCGGTACGGGGAATAAGCACGAAGCATTCGGTACAAATGACCTTTTCATTCCTCAGAAGCTGATTGCCGCATCCATGGCAAAGCCTGGGGAATAGAAAACTAATGAAGTCATCCCACAGATCGTAAAGATAATTCATGCAGCGGGCAGAATTGCAGCCCTAAAGTTATGCAAATGCGGGGAAAGAAAAAAGCATCCCAGTTAAAATCAGAGTATCACCTTTTCGTTTATCCTCTTTGCTATTTTTTCAAATTCCTCAGCCGACAGTTTCAGTTTGGGATTTTTGAAGTTAAGGTCCGAAACACTGTTGATGGGTACCAAGTGAATGTGTGTATGGGGCACTTCGAGGCCTACCACCGCCACTCCAATCCTTGCGCATGGAACAGCTTTCTGGATTCCCAGGGCTACCTTTTTTGAGAAAAGCATTAGACCCGACAGATCATCGTCATTCAGGTCGAATATATAGTCATTTTCTTTTTTGGGTACCACCAGGGTATGACCTTCCATAAGTGGATTAATATCGAGAAAAGCAAAATATTTCTCATCCTCGGCTACCTTGTAGCACGGGATCTCGCCTCTGATTATTTTTGTGAATATTGATGCCATATAGCTATAGTATTTCAGGATATTGAAAGTATTTCAAAAGGTATTATACCGGAGGGTACTTTAATATCGACGGATTCACCCGCCTTTCTGCCCATAAGTCCCATCGCGATCGGTGAATTGACCGCGATTTTTCCCTGTTTCAGATTGGCCTCTGCTTCAGGAACTATCTGGTATTCCATAACATGGTTATTATTTTTATTCTTGATCTTCACCCTGTTAAGTATCCTTACCGTCGAAGTATCGATTTTTGATTCATCGATGACCCTTGAACGCGAGAGAATATCTTCCAGCCGTGAGATCTTCATCTCAAGCATACCCTGGGCTTCCTTGGCGGCTGCATATTCTGCATTTTCCGAAAGGTCTCCCTTATCCCTGGCTTCGGCGATCATTTTGGAGATCTTGGGTCTTTCAACAAACCTGAGTTCATCAATCTCTTCTCTGAGCTTTTGAAGACCCTCTTCCGTAATGTATACAATATCTGACATTAGTTGTCTTATATTTCAAAAACAAGAAGAATCCCGGAAATCCCGGAACTCTTCAGTAACAAATATAAGAAGGCTTCAATGAATTTCCAAAAAAAAGAAAGTTAAAACTGGTATAAAACAAGTAATTAAGGCAGATTACCGCTTAGTGCTTACCGGTTTCTGTTAAAATCCACTTGATTAACAATGAATTATTCAATTAATATAACAGTCATTCGATTAACAAACAATGAACTACAGTGCTGTTAATCAGGCAACAAGCGATAAGAGCGGCACGGGGCGCGGGGTACAGGGCGCAGGGCACAGAGCGCAGGGCACAGGGCGCAGAGCACAGGGCACAGGGCGCAGGGCACAGGGCGCAGGGCACAGGGCACGGGTCACAGGGGACGGGGCACTGGGATAAATCTTGAAGGTCGTGCAGGTCTTGCAGGTCTCTTACAATGAGGAATTAGCGAAGGTTGTATCGGATGGATCCCCTCCAGTGGAGAGCCTGCCCCGCTCAAGCGGGGGGATCTTTCTTCGAAGGACGCTAAACGCTTAACCCTGAACACTTAACACTATCCACTCTTTCGCCCTGTGCTTGTTCGCATACCGCTTTCCCCTTTCTACTTTCTACTTTTAACTTTCTACTTTTAACTTTCCACTCTCTTCTCCCCTAGCGGTATTTCCTTCCTGCTTTCTTTTCCGAAGATTTTCTTTTCTTCTTTTTCTCCTTGTACTTCAGATCAGTATCCTTACGGTTTGCCGCCATCCGTTCCTGAACGGCGGGTGACTGAATTGCCACTGCCCGCTTTTTTTGATCTTTCACGTATTCGTTGTACTCTTTCTCCAGCTTCTTCTGATCTGCTTCCTGTTTCTTCTTTGCCCTGACCACGCTTGGAGATTCCCTGTATTTCACCTGCCTGGTGTTAAGGCTTTTTCCAAAAATACTCCTTTCAGGATTACGGTTGCCTTTTTTAACCTTCTGGGCTTCGCATACCGCACCGGTAAGAAAAAGTAAAAGAATTATCGGCAACAATCTTTTGAATGACAGATATTTCATTTTCAGTCCGTTTTAACAGATCAATACCTGTAATGGTCGGGTTTGTAGGGTCCGTTCCGGTCAACACCGATATAAGCTGCCTGTTCCTCCGAAAGACTGGTAAGTTTAACTCCCAGCTGATCGAGATGAAGCCTTGCCACCTCTTCGTCGAGATGTTTCGGAAGCCTGTAAACTCCAATCTCATAAGGCTTTATCCAGAGCTCGATCTGGGCAAGAGTCTGGTTGCTGAACGAGTTGCTCATAACGAATGAAGGATGTCCGGTTGCACATCCCAGGTTAACCAGTCGGCCTTCGGCAAGCAGAAAGATCTCATGACCATCGGGGAACACATATTTATCAACCTGGGGCTTGATGTTCACCCTCCTGGTTCCTTTCATTTCATTAAGAAGGTCCACCTGTATCTCATTGTCAAAATGACCTATGTTGCATACGATGGACTGATCCTTCATCTTCATCATATGTTCGAGGGTGATCACGTCCTTGTTGCCGGTTGCTGTTACGAAAATATTTGCCTCGGCCAGGGAATCCTCAACCGTTTTCACCTCGAAACCTTCCATAGATGCCTGAAGGGCGCATATAGGATCTATTTCGGTAACAATGACCCTTGCCCCGTATGCCCTCATCGATTTGGCGCAACCCTTGCCTACATCACCGTAGCCGCAGACCAGCACCACCTTTCCTGCTATCATGACATCGAGGGCCCTTTTGAGGCCATCAGCCAGCGATTCGCGGCATCCGTAGAGGTTGTCGAATTTTGATTTCGTTACCGAGTCATTCACATTGATGGCGGGAGCCAGCAGTTCTCCTTTTTCCATCATCTGATAAAGCCTGTTAACCCCCGTGGTTGTTTCCTCTGAAATACCTTTCAGCTCGCTGACAAGCCTGTGCCATTTACCCGGATCCTGCTTAAGAATCTCCTTAAGCGTATCGAAAATAATTCCTTCTTCCCTGCTTGAGGGCTTCGCGTTGAGTATAGACGGATCTTTCTCTGCCTTGTATCCCAGATGAACGAGAAGAGAGGCATCGCCGCCGTCATCAACAATCATGCCGGGTCCTTTTCCTCCGGGAAAAGTAAGGGCCATCGCCGTGAAGCGCCAGTACTCCTCAAGCGATTCGCCCTTATAGGCAAATACCGGGATTCCTCTTTCAGCTATTGCTGCTGCCGCGTGATCCTGTGTGGAGAATATATTACAGCTTGCCCACCTGACATCGGCTCCAAGCTCTACAAGTGTCTCAATCAGAACGGCTGTCTGGATTGTCATATGAAGCGAACCCGTGATTCTTGCTCCCTTCAGGGGTTTCTGGGAAGAGTATTTCTTTCTTATTGCAAGAAGTCCCGGCATTTCCTTTTCCGCTATTTCGATTTCCTTTCTTCCGAAAGCAGCCAGGGAGATATCCTTAACCCGGTAATTTTCAACAGAAACAATCTGGTTCATTTATTCAGTTTTATGATTCGCGCAAAGTTAACAATAAAATCAATGGGCTTGTTCAAGTCAGCAATCTCAGTGATTCGATCATGTCGAGTTTCATCCGGGCGGCAAGATGTTCCACGCTTTCGAATTTCTTTTCGTCCCTGAGCCGGAACCTGAAAACAACCTTTAGCGTCTTTCCGTAAAGATCGCCGCTGAAATCGAATATATGAACCTCCACCGTTCTGATCTTCCTGTCGTTGTTCACGGTCGGGTTCATACCTATGCTCAGCATCCCCCTGTATTTTTCCCTGCCGATATAAACCTCAACGGCATATACCCCGTCGGCCGGGATCAGCTTGTTGTCAGGTGGTTTCAGGTTAGCTGTCGGGAATCCCAGGACATGGCCGAGCTTGTTTCCGGGAATTACCTCTCCGCTCAGGGAATAGGAATATCCCAGGCATGCATTTGCCGTTTCGAGCCTGCCGTTCAGGAGGGCCTGGCGTATGGCAGTGGAGCTGATAATGCCTTCGGTGCCCCTGAGGCCTTCAATCTGTTCCGTTCCGATACCGTTAAGGCCGGCATGCAGGCTTATGCTGTCGAAGCCGGAATCCCTTCCTTTTCCGATATGGTTGTCATATCCCACCAGAAGAAATCCCGTTCCTATCCTGCCGGCAAGGATTTCACTGATGAACCGGCCGGTATCCATGGCGGCAAGCTTTTTGGTAAAAGGCATTACGATAATATGATCTATCCCCGACTTTAGAAGCAGTTCCATTTTCTCTTCAGGCGTCGACAGTAATTTAAGGTCGTCCTTCGGACCCGGTAGCACAAACTTCGGATGCGGGTCGAAGGTAATGACAACTGACTCCCTGTCTGCATTGGCAGCTTTCAGTGCAAGCCGGTCAAGAAGAGCCCTGTGTCCCAGGTGGACTCCGTCAAAAACCCCAACGGTTACAAAAGGACTTTTGAGCGAAGGGTAAGTATTTCCGTCTTGAAAGATCATCGTCCTTTAACTATTCTTCAGGCAAAAATAAGAAAGCCTTTCAAAACGGGATAAAAAAGTAATTTAGATTTTGTATTTTTATAGAGTGTATCTCCTTATAAAACTACCATGAATCCTGTAGATTTTTACTTGTCCGATCCCTGGCTGAATCCTTTCAGGAAAATTATAGAAAGCCGTATTAAAAAATGCCGGGCAAAGGAATCTGAGCTTAGCGGTGACGGCGAGCTCAAGGATTTTGCTATAGGGCATTTCTACTACGGGCTTCACCGCGACGGCGACGGATGGGTATTCAGGGAATATGCCCCGAATGCCGAAAAGATTTTTCTCACAGGTGTTTTCAGCGGCTGGAAGGAAAAGTCCGCCTACAGGATGAGCCGGATAAACCGCGACGGTGACTGGGAGATAAGACTACCTTCCGGAGCGCTTAATCACGGCGACCTGTACAAGCTTTCCGTTCACTGGAAAGGAGGCAGGGGTGAAAGGATTCCCTCCTATGCAACCAGGCTGGTGCAGGACGATATCACCAAGATTTTTTCAGCACAGGTATGGTGTCCGGAAAAGGAATATAAATGGAAGATTAGGGATTTCAGGCCGGCGCCGACTGCCCCTGTCATCTACGAAGCCCATGTGGGCATGGCTACGCCTTATGAAAAGGTGGGAAGCTTCCGCGAATTCACCGAAAACGTGCTACCCGTAATTGTACGGTCGGGTTACAACACCATACAGCTGATGGCGATCCAGGAGCACCCGTTTTACGGGTCATTCGGTTATCATGTATCAAACTTTTTCGCCGTTTCCTCCCGTTTCGGAACTCCTGAAGATCTTAAGGAGCTTATCGACACAGCCCATGAATCGGGGATAAGGGTTATAATGGACCTTGTCCACTCCCACTCGGTGAAAAATGTTGCAGAAGGGCTGGGGCTGTTTGACGGTTCGCCCGGACTTTATTTCCACACCGGACCAAGGAGGCATCATGTTGCATGGGATTCACTTTGCTTCGATTACGGTAAAGACCATGTTCTGCATTTTCTCCTGTCCAACTGCAGGTACTGGCTCGAGGAGTATAAATTCGACGGTTTCAGGTTCGATGGTGTAACAAGCATGATCTACTACGATCACGGACTCGAGAAAAACTTCACCAGGTATGATGAGTATTTCGACGGCGGTCAGGATGAAGATGCCCTGGTCTATCTCTATCTGGCCAACAAGACCATACATCAGTTTAAGCCTGAAGCTATCACCGTGGCTGAGGAGATGAGCGGCATGCCGGGCCTGGCGGCTCCCTGCCGGGAGAAAGGTTACGGTTTCGACTACAGGCTCTCGATGGGTGTTCCCGACTACTGGATCAAACTCGTCAAGGACACACCTGATGAGAACTGGGACATGGGGCAGCTTATACATGAGCTGAGCCAGCGCCGTCCCGAAGAAAAGATAATATCGTACTGCGAATCGCACGACCAGGCTCTTGTTGGCGACAAAACACTTATATTCAGGATGATCGATGCAGAGATGTACACTGGTATGTCAAAATCGTATCACAGCCTGACTCTCGATCGCGGTATAGCCCTTCACAAGATGATAAGGCTGATCACTTTCTGTGCTTCGGGCGGAGGCTACCTGAACTTCATGGGCAATGAGTTCGGCCATCCGGAATGGATTGATTTCCCGCGCGAGGATAATAACTGGAGTTACAAGTATGCCAGGCGCTTGTGGCATCTTGCCATGAATGAAGACCTGAAATATTCGTTCCTGATGAAGTTCGACAATGCCATGCTTAAGCTTCACAGGGAATTCAGGATTCTCGACGAAAGATCCGTGAACAGGATCTATGATAATAATCATGACAAGATAGTTGCCTTCACCAGGGGAGAGTTCCTGATGGTATTCAATTTCCATCCTAACAAGTCATTCACCGATTATGGAATTCCGGTTAAGGGAAAATTCCGGATTGTACTGGATACTGATGATCCCGAATTCGGCAGGTTTGACAGGTTAAAAAGGAACGTCAGCTATACCTCCATAAGAAAAACACAAAGGCAGACACTCGACCAGCCTTTTCATCTGTATCTGTATCTGCCTTCGCGAACCGGACTGGTTCTAAAGATTGAGCCCACAAGGAGGGCCACCGATATCTAATCGATCCACCTGAGCAGGTAGAAATCCTGCTTGTGCGGAAGGTCCTTGTGTTTCGGATAAATCCTTATACCGTAAAAGAAGGTACCCGCTTTTTCAGGAACCAGATTAGCCCTGTACAGGCATTTCCCGTTCTTGCCGCTGACCAGCTTGAATTCCTGGCTGTCGACAAATTCATATTCCCCGTCTTTGTTAAGTTGAGTGAAAACGAATTCGACTCCGACATTTTCCTTCGGTATCTTCTTTATATTCAATGCTATCTCAGCCCTGTAATCATGTCCTGAATGATAGACATTATCATTGGGCTGTTCGAAGCTGTAATTCAGGACTTCTATATTGTCCCATTCCTGCCTCATGGTATTTTTCCAGGAAGCCATTTCCTTGGCTTTCTCGAAGTTGTTAGCCTTGAAATACTTGCTTCTTGGCCACAGTTTCAGGTAATATCTGTCGATATAATCGTCAAGCATCCTGCGCATGGTAAATTCCGGGGCGATCTTTACCATGGTGTTCTTGATATGGCTTATCCATTCTACCGGTACGCCTTCTTCATCCGCGGAATAATACGCGGGTATTATCTCGTATTCCAGCATATTGTAGATTGTTTCAGCATCGACGTCATTCTGGAGTTCCTGGTTGGTAAACGATCTTTTCTTGGGGAGAGCCCATCCCGCGTAGGCCCGGTATCCTTCGACCCACCATCCGTCGAGCACGCTGAAGTGGATTGTGCCGTTCATCACTGCTTTTTCACCGCTTGTGCCTGAAGCTTCCAGCGGGCGGGTAGGAGTATTGAGCCAGATATCGACTCCCTGTATAAGTCGCTTTGCCAGTTCTATGTCATAGTTCTCGAGGAAAAGAACCTTTCCTGTAAACTGAGGCATCTGTGAAATCTCCACTATCCTCTTTATCAGATCCTGTCCACCGCCGTCGTGCGGATGGGCTTTTCCGGCATAGATGAACTGCACCGGCCTGTCGGGATCATTGACTATCCTTGCCAGCCTGTCCATATCCCTGAACAAAAGAGAAGCCCTTTTGTAAGTGGCAAACCTGCGTGCAAACCCGATAGTCAGCGCCTTATCGTTCAGATGAGTGCTTATATTCAGGAGGGTGCGTGGACTTACATGCTTGTCGATCATATCAGACTGCAGTCTCTTCCGTATGTTCACGAAGAGTTTCTTTTTAAGTGCAGTCTTGACTTCATAGATCTTTTTGTCGTCAATAGTATAGAGTTTCTCCCAGAGGCTTCTGTCGGTCTGGTCGAAATTGGCAGTTCCAAGAAGTTCCCTGTATACTTCCTGCCACTCCGGAGCTATCCATGTAGGATAATGGACACCGTTGGTGACATGGCCGATATAAAGCTCCTCCTTAAGATATCCGGGCCACAGTTTATTAAAGAGCCCCTGTGTAACCTCGCCGTGAAGCTTGCTAACCCCGTTCAGTTCCTGCGACATATAAGTTGCCAGGAAGCTCATGTTGAATTTTCTGTCGGCATCTCCGGGGCAGCGCCCGAGATCCATCAGCTGATCCCAGGTTATATTGAGCCTTGTATGATAATGTGAAATATATTTTCTCAGCAGATCTTCCTCAAAGGCATCATGGCCTGCCGGCACCGGCGTGTGAGTGGTGAACAGGGTGGATGGCCTTATTGCTTCGACGGCCTGATCGAAAGTAAGATGATACTCCTCGATTAGTCTTCTTATTCTTTCAAGGCTGATAAAAGCCGAATGGCCTTCGTTGCTGTGGTAGAGTTCGGGAACGATTCCCATTTCGTTAAGAGCCCTTATGCCTCCGATACCGAGGATAAGTTCCTGCTTAAGCCTGTTCTCATGGTCGCCTCCATAGAGGTAATGGGTTATCGAACGGTCTTCGGGCAGGTTATCTTCAAAATCAGTGTCGAGCAGGAAGAGGGACACCTTGCCTATTTTTGCTTCCCATATCCGGATATTCACTGTTCTTCCCGGCCAGACTATGCTTACCGTACGGTGTTTTCCCTCGGCATCCTTGACAGGACTGATGGGCAGTCGCGAGAATTCCTCGGCCTCATAGATGGTGAGCTGTTCTCCCTTAAGTCCGAGTTTCTGCTTGAAATAGCCAAAGCGGTAGAGAAGGCCTATACCTATTATGTTCACATTGGAATCGCTTGCTTCCTTAAGGTAATCGCCGGCAAGTATTCCCAGGCCTCCGGAGTATATCTTGAGACAGGGATGTATCCCGAATTCCATGGAGAAATAGGCGACCGACGGTTTATCTTTATCCCACGGCCTGCTGATATAGTCCCTGAAAGTCTTCATTATCTTGTCGAGATCGGTAATGAATTCGTCGTCATCCTCGAGGACCAGCAGTCGTTTATAGTCTATCTTTTCAAGAAGCAGTTTGGGGTTATGCTGAACCTTTTCCCAGAGTGAGGGATCCATTCTCCTGAAGAGAGATTCAGCTTCCGTGTTCCACGACCACCAGAGATTGTTGGCCAGTTCCTTGAGCGATGACAGCTTGTCGGGAACATCGCTCTGTATGTAAATATCCTTCCAGACAGGTATCTGGTGAGGTTTCCGTACCTCTCTGCCCGGAGCCTCAACAAACTGAGCGAATTCCCGGGGCTCCTCTCTTCTTATACTGCTCTGTTCCAGGGCTATCTTATAGGCCTCGAAGTAGTACTTCACCAGGTTGTCCCACATGGCTATCCTGGATATCTCATGAGCCCTGAACCTGGCTTCCCTGATCTCTCCTTCGGAAAGGCTCAGGTATTTCCTTATGAAATCCCTGATATCGCTGACAACACTTTTTTCGTTGTCATCGGTCCTTTCTATTACTGCAATTCCGTTTCCATGGTCCTTGCAATACTCCTTGACCCACAGGCCGAATCCCGAGAGCGAAGTAGTAATGGTCGGAATGGAGAACATAAGACTTTCGAGGGGGGTGTATCCCCAGGGTTCATAGTATGAAGGGAACACCGACAGGTCGAAGCCTATAAGGAGGTCGTAGTACGACAGGTTGAATATTCCATCGTTACCATTCAGGTATGAAGGTGCAAATATAATCTTGACCTTTTCTTTCTTTTCATTTGTAAGCCCGTTACGGCTTATATTTCCGAGCACCGGATCGCTTGACGGATAATGCAGGCAATGAGTCAGGTAACGGTCGACCCCGTTCGGCGAACCGTTATTGTACAGAATATCTATCAGATCCTCGCGGGGCCCCCGGTGGTAAGCAGGCATCAGAAGGAATGCAACGCATTCACGGTTGAGCTTCTCTTCCTTGTTAAGCTCTCCGAGGGAGTCGATGAAGATATCGACGCCCTTGTTGCGGTATTCATATCTTCCGCTGTTTACAATGAACATGCAGTTTTCGTCAAGTTTATATCCGAGTACTGCCTCAGCGACACTTCTCAGTTTATCCTTTGCTGCCTGCTGTTTCTTTGCGAATTCCTGGGCAGGAGGGACGAATGAATCCTCAAAGCCGTTGGGAGTCACAAGGTCGACGTCTTTACCGAGGAAGTATGAACATTCCTTCGCGGTTATCCCGCTTACTGTTGTGAATACATCGGCTTCGGCAGCCGATATTTTTTCAAGCGACTGTTTTGCAACCACGTTGAATTCCCTGGCAATCTGAACGGAATTATATTCTTTGAGTTTACCGTAGAGAGGCCTGTTATTGCCGGCAATCGATCGCCCTAACACTGTGGCATGGGTGGTAAAGGCTGTGGCTATCCATGGAGCGGATTTTTCGAGGTACAGTATTCCCGTACCGGTCATCCATTCATGAAACTGTGCAATAATATTATGGTGTTCACGGTAGCACGATGTAAAGCTTTCTATTACCTTTCCGGCGGCAAATCCGAACAGGGCAGGCTCCACGTAGTCCCATTGTCCGGTTATACTGTCGAGTTTATATGTTTCCCAGAACCTGGCAAATATCTCATTCTGTTGTCCGAAATAAGGCGTGAAATCAATAAGCAGAACAATAGGTTTCCCGGCAATGTTCCAGCGGCCGGTTTTAACTCTCAGTCCTTCTTTTTCAGCCAATGGCCTCCACTCGGGAAACAAGGATTCATCAGGGATGAACTCCGGGTTTTTAATGTCTTCTCTCCACACATCGGGCCCGATGGTAATATAGTTATCGCCAAGCTCATTGACTATGTTCAGCGCTTTTGTTGAAATTACAGTATGAATACCTCCGACCTTGTTGCATACTTCCCAACTGGTCTCAAAAATTAGTTCAACATTCATTATACAATATATTGGTTCAGATTTTAAGCTTATATCACTTAAGATTATAACTCAGATTTACTTAGAAGATTTTCCCGGCTTCGATTTTTTTGCAGTTATTTTTTTTCCCGCGGTCTTTGTTTTCGTCTTTACCGCCTGAATCGGTGCGGTTGCCGGTTCAGTTTTCCTTCTGCTTGCCGACTTCCTCCTAAGTTCGTCTATCTGGGCTTTCTGCTCATCGATAATGGATTCCTTTTCCTTTATCAGCTCATTAAGCTTTGATATTTCGGCATGGCTATCCCTGTCGGGAACGAAACGGTTGACCCTGATCTCAAAGTCGCTTATCACGTTCATATAGTTCATAAAAGCATCATAGGGAGTGTCGTATGGATTGAAATATGCATGCACGGCACCGTCGGAAAAGAACTTCGTGGCCATATAGTAGAAATGGTCGCTTGCCTGAAGGTATTCCCAGTCTTTTTTTATCTGGACATCATCACATCTGTTCACCTTGTCAGTGAGGTTATATAGTTTCTCAAGGGCGGCAACCTGAAGTTCATTACCGTGCCATGCTGTAATATCACGTTCTTCGTCGGCCCATGAAATGGGGGAAGGAACGCTGATAGCCGAGACAGGCTGGAGGTTTTCCGCCACCTCCGTCGGTGTCATGAATTTGAATGGTGTTTTCTTCAGGATTGTCGCGGGCAGATGTTCCAGGAACTCGAATATCCCGGTGTCCTTATGATTATGCTCCCCGAATGTCTCATAGTCGAGGAAGATGTTGACCAGTTCGCTCTTGGGTGCTATTTTGGCTATCCATGCTGCATACTTGTCGGTTGTGAGAGGCCATTCAGCCCATGCCCTGTTTGAGAACCTGAAGGCAATATCATCGCTCAGTACAAAGTTTCTCAGAAGCACTTTCAGCCTCGGGTTGATGGAATTGCAATAAAGGAAATTAGGGCTCTTCCATCCGAGAACATGCTTGGCTCCTTCCGTAAGCATCGATTTGAATCCCATGTCGGCGACCCACGATCCTATCTGGTCGGAATAGATCAGTTCGGTATTTCTGAAAGAAGTGCTTTCATAGCCGATGTGTTCCCTGAGCATTTCCCTGTGAGCGTTGATCTGATGTTCAAATTCGCTTCTCGTTTTTATTGATGCAAGCGAGTGCGACTCTGTTTCGGCCAGGAATTCCACCATTCCCGTTTCAGCCAGCTTCCTGAATGAATCCAGGACTTCCGGGGCATACAGCTGGAACTGCTTTATCACAAGGCCGGTAAGCGAAAAGGTCACTTTAAACTTGCCCTTGTTTTTCTGGATCTGATCGAGGATTATCGCGTTGGCCGGCAGATAGCAGTTGTCAGCCACCTTTCTCATGATCGACTCGTTGGTGAAATCGTCATAGTAATAATGGTCATGCCCCAGGTCAAAGAACCTGTATCTTTTAAGCCTGAAAGGCTGATGCACCTGAAAATAAAAGCATATTGCTTTTTTGCCTGTTACACTCATATCTAGTTCTTATTTTGCCAAATCACTCTGTAATAAATATCTCTTACGTGTCGAGCCGAATTATCCCATTTAAGTCTTACCACTTCTTCCTTTCCGTTCTTGATAAACATTTTTGAAAGAGCGGGATAATTAAGTATTCCGTAGATGGCATCAGCCATTGCGTCGATATCCCAGAAATCGGTTTTGACGGCATGAGTCAGAATTTCTGACACGCCCGACTGTTTGCTGATTATAACCGGCACGTTCGACTGCATGGCTTCAAGCGGGGAAATTCCGAAAGGCTCTGAAACCGACGGCATAATGTAAACATCGCTCATATTTAGCATTGTGAATACATCATTTCCTTTAAGGAAGCCTGTGAAATGGAACCTGTCGGTTATTTTCAGTGCGGCGGCTCTTCGCATCATTTTCTCCATCATGTCGCCCGAACCTGCCATTACGAATCTCACGTTGGGCATTACCTTAAGCACCTTGTGCGCGGCTTCAATAAAGTATTCAGGGCCCTTCTGCAGGGTAATTCTTCCCAGGAAGGTAACCACCTTGTCGTCAAATCCCTTTTTAAGGGCAACATCCTGAGAAATCTTGACAGGTTCAACAGCATTGTAGACTGTTTCAACCTTCTCGGGATCGATATGATATTTATTGATAACTATATCCCGGGTAAGATTGCTCACCGTGATTATCTTGGATGCGGCATCCATCCCGAGTTTTTCAATCCTGTACACGTCGGGGTTAACATTGCCTCCGCTCCGGTCAAAGTCGGTTGCATGAACATGAATCACGAGAGGTTTACCCGAAACCTCCATTGCAGAAATGCCTGCAGGATAGGCAAGCCAGTCGTGTGCATGGATAATGTCGAATTCGTTTTCCTCGGCAATAACAGAGGCAACCACTGAATACTTGTATATCTCGTCCATCAGTGAACTGCCGTACTTTCCCGAGAAATCGACTGTACCCTCCTCATTGGTCTGCACCAGCATCTTATAGCCTGTCGTTTCGGTATTTATACGTTCCCAGAATTCATCCGGATCAGTGTATGGGACTATCTTTGAGGATATCTCGATCATTTCGAGGGGGCGTCTGAAGCCCTTGTAATGGATTGTTCTGGATGCCACCGGCACCTTGTTCGCTCCAATGAGTTTCACCCTGGTCTGGTCTTCATCGCCCCATGCCTTTGGTACGACAAAAATAACCTCGAGGTCCTCAAGTGTCGACATACCTTTTGTCAGGCCGTAACTGGCTGTACCCAGCCCGCCGGAGATATGTGGCGGAAACTCCCAACCGAACATTAATACACGCATATCACACCTGTTTTATTTTTATTACAATTAATATTTATTCTCAAGCAGATCCATTATTCTCAGGATCTCGCCAACGCTCCATGCCTGTGAGATGGTTCCGTTAGGTGCGTGAGGCGGGTCGCCGTCGTGGATCTCGGAGATAGTGCTTACTCCGTGTTCGCTCATCACCTCTTCGAAACCCAGTAAGAGCTTCTTTACCCTTGCCACGCCCTGGTGGTCGTAGACTTTCAGCCATCCTTCACAGAACGGGCCCAGTAGCCACGGCCATACCGTACCGTTGTGGTAAGCCATATCCCTTTCCTCCTGACTTCCCCCGTATGTCCCCTTGTAAAGAGGGTTTCCGGGCGACAGGGTACGAAGGCCTCTCGGAGTAAGCAATTCCTTGTCGGCAATATCCAGTACCCGTTTCATCTGGTCTTTGCTTAGCATTGAATAGGGAAGAGAAACTGCGATCAGCATGTTTGGTCTCACTGAATAGTTCTTTCCTTCTTCATCATTTACATAATCGGCAAGGAGTCCCTTTGCATGATCACAGAACACTTCATGGAACGATTGCTTTATGAGTTCGGGAAGAGCTTCGTATTCCTTCACAAACTTCCTGTCCTTAACCTTCCGTGCCAGATCGAGGGTGAAACAAACGGCATTGTACCACAGTGCATTTATTTCAACAGCATAGCCGTTCCTCGGTGTAACCGGCACTCCGTTCACCACTGCATCCATCCAGGTCAGTGATTTTCCGGGGGCATCGGCATAGATCAGGCCATTTTCCCTCATCCCGATATTGAATCCGGTTCCTTCCCTGTAAGCATTGAGAACCGATTTCATCGCGTTCCCGTAATGTTCCCATGCATCGCTGCCTCCGTTTTCGAGATACTGCTGGACAGCCCAGAAAAACCAGAGAGGGGCATCAACTGAGTTAAATGCAGGATTATCGGGATTTCCCATATTGGGGAACAACCCGTCCTTCATACTGCCGATCTGTGTGTCGAGAACATCGCGGTAAAGCTGAAGCTTTTTATCAGGCCTCGCGGTTGCCAGCCCGGGAAGAGCTATAAATGTATCTCTGCCCCATGATCCGAACCATGGATACCCGGCGATGATAAGGGTCTTACCCTGCCTGCGCTCCACGAATTGCTGAGCTGCATTCTTGAGGCAGTTTGAGAAATTGCTTCTTGGGATTTTGCCGCTGACGGTCTTGGTAAATTTCGACTTGAAGCCGCTTGGTTTTTCTTCCCTGGTTGAAGCCGAAAAAACAATGACGTCTCCCTCTCCGGCTTCCAGTTCAAAGAAACCGGGAGTGAAAAGGTCCTCGGAATAGTCATATCCCCTCTTTTGCTCCTCGATGTACTCTACACCGCGGTACCAGTCGGGAACATGAACGAACTCCGGTTTCCTCGAGAATTGCATATGCAGATAGGGGAATCCCTCATAGAGCTTCATTTTTATCCCGTTGGGAATGAATTCAACCTTGGTATTGGCTGCAAGATTTGCATGTGTCAGTTCATGTATGTTCCTGAAGGCAAGAAATGGGCGGATCTGAAGCTTCATCGGCTCCGATGCCTCAAGGATAGTGTACCTCGACAGGTATTGTTCCTCGTAATGAACAAGAAGCCTTTCATGCTTTAGTTTCACACCTCCCACCCTGAAAATCCTTGATGGAATTATTTCCATCCCGAGTTCCTCGATATACTTGTGTCCCTTGGGGCTGTAATAATCTCCCCTGTATTTCCTTATACCTATGTTGAAGCTCTTGTCCTGATTCACTATAGTGGTGTCAATAGAGGAAAGAAGCACATGCCGTTCTCCTCCGAAAGCATCAATCGGGCAAACAAGAAGACCATGATATTTTCTCGTGTTGCATCCGACAATTGTGGTTGCGGAGTAGGACCCTGCACGGTTGGCCCTTATCACTTCCCTCGAAAGCGAAAACTCGAGGTTGACAATCTGTGCCTTTTCAAACTTGATATAACTCATATGCAAATCTTTTTTATACGTCAATAAAAGTTTTAAAAGATACTTCATTTTATTGAACCATGCAAAAGCAATTCTATAAAATGTGTACAGGGCTTAACCTGAAAAAAAAAGAATAACTTTGCAACTCAATAAAACAAACTAAATAACAAATAACCTTTCCTGCATGAACATAAAATCTGCCTTCATCCTGTCTGCCATCCTGATGCTCACTGCCTGCAAGAACAACAATGTCGAACTGACAGGTATCCTTGAATATCCATTGCCCGGACAATACATTTTCCTGCAGGAACTTAAGTCTGATGCGCTTCTAAATGTGGATTCCGTCATAGTTTCGAATGATGGAAAATTTGAGTTCAAAAGGAAGGTTAAATTCCCGTCATTTTACCTGCTCAAAATTAATCAAAATAACTTTCTAACAATGCTTGTTGAGCCAGGAGAGAAAATAAAAATGACATCTCATTTTGATTCGCTTAATTATCCGGTGGTTGTCAGTGGGTCGAAAGGCACCGGTCTGATAGCTGACTACAACAAGAAACTTCTCAGTACCAGGAACAAGATCAGGGGATTGAACGACCTGTTTAACAACAACACTGGAAGGAGTGATATGACTGCCTTTATTGATTCTCTCGACAGGCTTGGCGATGCTTACCTGAATGAAATAAACAGCTACGCGAAGGAATTCATAGATAAGAATATTTCTTCTCTGGCCACCATTCCGGTTTTATATTCCATGCTCACTCCCTCACTTTATGTTTTCGATCCTCAGCAAGACCTGCAGTATTTTCTGAAGGTCGATTCTTCACTGTTCAGCCTTTACCCGGAATATGGTCCGGTTATTGATCTTCACAACCAGATAAACGAAATGCGGGCCTATTTTGCAACAAGCGGCACACAGGCGGCCGCGGGCGGAGAATACACTGAAGCTCCCGAGATAGCACTGCCTGATCCCGGCGGCGACACTATCAGACTGTCGTCCACAAGGGGCAACTATGTACTTCTTGATTTCTGGGCAGCATGGTGTCCTCCATGCAGGGCCGAAAATCCTAACCTTGTCGCGGTGTTCAACAAATACAAAAGCAAGGGATTCCTGATTTACCAGGTATCACTCGACAAGACACGCGATGCATGGCTCAAGGGGATCAAGGATGACGGGCTGGGAGGCTGGATTCATGTAAGCGACCTTGGCTACTGGAATTCTTCAGTGGTACCGCTTTACAGACTGGAATCAATCCCGGCTAACTTCCTGCTCGACAGGGAAGGCCGGATAATTGCCTGCAACCTAAGGGGGGATGCATTGCAGAGAAAACTTGAAGAATTGTTCAATTAATTTTAAATCGCCAAATCCTAAAGGAAATTCTGTCCGATGATGAAGAAGATATTAATAATAGTTATACCGGCGCTTCTCCTTTCCGGATGCAGCAGCAAAGACTCATTCACTGTCACGGGACATATAAGCAATCCCCGGCAAAAAAGCCTTGTGCTTAACAAGGTCGATGTTGACAGGCTGATCTTTATTGATTCGGCAAAGCTTGGAACCAACGGCAGTTTCAAATTCAGGGTTAAGGCAACGGATACCGATTTCTACCAGATAGGATACTCAGATACGGATTTCATAACTCTCATTGCCGGACCGGGTGAAAAAATCAGGCTGACTTTCAAAGGCCTGAACACTTCGGGCGATTATGAGGTTTCGGGATCAAAGGAATCTGAGGATGTCAGGGTTCTCGACCTCAGGCTTGCTGCCGGGAAGGTTAAACTCGACTCGCTCAGGACATTGTACGTCAATCTTGAGGGAACTGAAGGCTCCGAAGCCGAACGGAGCAGGCTCGAGGAAGAATTCACTGACGTTCTGCAGGATCTTCGCAAGAAAAACATCGAATACATTGTAACCAATCCTTCATCAATGGCATCACTTAAGGCCGTTTACCAGAGGATAGATGAAAACACCTATGTACTGTACGATCACCGCGACCTTCAGTACCTTAAGATAGTTTCTGATTCACTCGGACGCCATTATCCCCGGTCCAGGAACGTCAAAGCACTGGCTGAAGACCTCAAAAAAGAAATGAATGAGATGGTTGCCAGGCAGATCCGGAATATCGCCAGCAATGCACCGGAAACCGTACTCAATCCGAACCTTCTCGATGTCAACGGAAACAGGATAGCTTTGTCATCACTGAGGGGAAAAATTGTTTTGCTGACCTTCTGGTCGGTTGATTCAAGAGAATGTCTGAGCGAGAACATCCAACTGAAGGAATTTTATAAAAACTACAGGAACAAGGGATTCGAGATATACCAGATCAATGTTGACCAGAACGAGGAGAGATGGAAGCAGGCCGTGTCCTTCGAAGAGCTTCCATGGATAAGCACACGGGAAGACGATCCACAGGTTCTTGAGAACGTGAGGCTTTTTAATGTTCAGGTATTGCCAACCAACTATCTTTTCGGCCGTGACGGTTCCATAATAGCTACCAACCTTCACGGGAGATCGCTTCAGATAAAGCTCAACCAGTTGTTCAATAATCCGGGCGGCAATTGAAAAAGAACGGGAAAATATTTTTTGCATCCGATTTTCACCTTGGACTGAAGGCCGGAAAGGAACCGGACGAGAGGGAGAGGCTGGCGGTCCGGTGGCTCAATACAATTGCACCTGAGGCAAGAGAGATTTTCCTGCTTGGCGATATCTTTGATTTCTGGTGGGAGTACCGGCTCGTTGTGCCCCGCGGCTTCACCAGGTTTCTCGGAACCATTTCATCAATAACCGATTCGGGTACACCTGTCCATTTCTTCACCGGAAACCACGACATGTGGGTCAAAGACTACTTTTCAACCGAATGCGGGATGATTGTTCACACATCGCCCTACACCTGCACCATCGACGGCAGGAAATTCCATATTGCCCACGGGGAAGGACTTGGAAGCAAAAACATCGGATACAGAATCCTTCTGTGGATATTCAGGAACAAAACCCTGCAGTTTCTATATTCAATGCTTCACCCCAGGATTGGGATAAGCATTGGCCTCAACTGGTCGCAACATTCGAGGTTTGCCAAAGGCATATCCATGGATTTCATGGGGGAAGACAGGGAGGATCTTCTCCGATACTCACGCGAGGTGATGAAAAAGGAAAACATGGATTATTTTGTCTTTGGGCACAGGCATATGCCAATGACCTTCAACAACGGCGACAATGGCCGGATAGTTATTCTTGGCGACTGGTTCAGTCTTGGAAGTTACGCGGAATGGGATGGCAGCGAGCTATGCCTGAAGAGCTTCAGTTGACCCGTTCGTGTTCTCCACCCTTACCGAAAGTATAAAGTAGGAATAATCATCGTTGACTTTCCTGAACAGGTATTCCAGTTTGCTCCCCGACTTCCTGGCCATTGAAATAAGTCCCATATTCCCCGTGCTGTCGCTTTCAATAGTCTGGGCCGAAAGAGATGCAAAGAAAAGGGTTTTCAGTTCATCCGGATTAAAACTGTTTATATCGTCGATCTTTTGTTTCAGGGCGTCCGTCATTGTTACCGGAACAAGATTCCCGCTTGTCACGATAAATTCTCCTTTCGTGAGCCTTACCATCGCAAGAGGCATTCCAAACTTCTGCTCAGCTTCTTTTCCCGGATTGTATTTCGACACATTCTCCAGAATCTCGACCAGTACATTGAAAACCTTTTTTCTAAGCCTTGTGTCAACATCTTCATCAGTAAGCCTGGCTTCGGTTATTGACAGCACTTCCTCCCCTATTCCGGAATTCATATGGCCCGACCACATCAGATGAACATTGTTTTCCGCCAGCATTCTCTCGAGTCCGAATACCGGCAGGCCACTGAATCTTTCGCTGGCCTGCCCCTTGCTTATCCCCATACCTGTTGAATCGACGGTTTTGCTCAGAACAAAATATGACAACCCTCCCCCGATGGGAATAAAATCATAATCTAGTTTGTTACCCGTCTTCAGGGCCATTTCCAGGAGTCCCAGACCAGCCCCGCCCTTTCTGCTGAAACCGGGGGTTTTGAGAATCTGCTTGTACAAAACCTTTATCTCGGCGGCATTCAGCGAATTAACCTTTGCCAGCTTGTAAGCCAGCAATTCCGACTGGGTATCAGGAATCAGGTTCCCGGTTGTAATGGTATAGCCGCCATCGGTTTTTGAATATGAAACCAGGGGCATGACAGGATGGTCCATGTTCCCGCTGTGCTTGACAATGTTTTGCAGGCTTTCGAGAACGTACATGAACAGTCTCTTTCGCCCTACCATATTGAAAGAGTCTTCCTTCATGTCATTTTCAAGAAGGCTAAGCAGAGGAAGAGAGTTTTTCTCGCTTACTTCTCCCCTGAAAACAAACATAAGGCCTTCTTTCCTGATTGTATCCTGAATGGTATTTGTCAGATTCATATTTAATAATTGCAATATTTCTATAACGGCAAAACAGGCTGATTCGTCTAAAACATCTAAATATTATAAGATAGCTTTCCTTAATGGGAATGATTTTACCACTGGCTTTATAAAAATGATTTTACCACTGGTTTTATAGAACTTCCTCTGCTTGACATATTTATCCTGCCCATCCCTCGCGGTCGAGGTTTCTGTAGTTGATCGCTTCGGAAATATGTTCCGCGCTTATGTTTTCTGATTCCGCGAGGTCGGCGATTGTTCTTGCCAGTTTTAGTATCCTGTCGTAGGCTCTTGCAGACAAGCCTCTGATATTCATTGCAGTGCGTAGCAGTTTCCCGCCGGCCTCATCAAGCCGGCAATATTTTCTCTGCATTGAAGCTGTCATCTGGGCGTTTGCATATATTCCTTTCACGGAAGCAAAGCGTTTAGCCTGTATCTCCCGTGCCCTCACAACTCTTTCTCTTACAACAGACGAGCGTTCGGAACTTAAATTATCTGCCAGCTTGTCATATTTTACAGGAACCACTTCGATATGTATATCTATTCTGTCGAGCAGCGGACCGGAGATGCGGTTCAGGTATTTCTGTCTCATCCCCGCGTTGCACATGCATTCTCTTTCAGGGTGGTTATAATAGCCGCAGGGGCATGGGTTCATGGAAGCAATGAGCATGAAGCTTGCCGGGTAATCGCAGGTCGATCTTGCCCGTGAAATGGTTATTATCCTGTCTTCGAGCGGTTGTCGCATCACCTCCAGGACAGTTCGCTTGAATTCAGGCAGTTCATCGAGGAACAACACCCCGTTATGTCCGAGGGAGATTTCCCCGGGTTGCGGCACCGTCCCACCGCCGACCAGGGCGACATCGGATATTGTATGGTGCGGACTTCTGAAAGGGCGCCTGGTCATCAGGGCAGTATGGTCGTCTATCTTGCCTGCAACCGAATGGATTTTTGTGGTTTCGAGTGCTTCCTCGAGTGTAAGCGGGGGCATTATTGATGCTACTCTCTTGGCCAGCATCGTTTTGCCGGCACCGGGAGGCCCGATCATAAGAAGATTATGATGGCCGGCAGCAGCAACCTCCAGAGCCCGTTTCACGTTTTCCTGTCCTCGGACATCCGAGAAATCGATGTCGTATCTGTTTGCTTCTTCCCTGAAAAGGCTGTCAATATCAACCTTTACCGGTTCAAACTGTCTCAATCCGTTGAAAAAATCAAGGACATCCCCGAGCTTTTCCATCCCGTAAACATCCAGTCCCGAGACCACCGCCGCCTCCCGGGCATTTTTCACAGGCACTATTACCCCTTTGAAGCCTTCTTCCCTTGCACTGAGGGCTATTGGAAGAACACCTTTCACGGGCTGAAGCGTCCCGTCGAGGGAAAGTTCACCCATCATGATGTAGGATTCGATTTCTCCCGGTGCTATCTTTTCATCGGCCGCCAGGATTCCCACTGCCAGGGGAAGGTCGTACGACGATCCCTCCTTCCTGATATCGGCCGGGGCCATGTTTATAAGCACCTGCTGACCGGGCCACCTGAAACCCAGGCATCGGAGCGATGACTCTATCCGCTGCTGGCTCTCTTTCACTGCCACATCGGGAAGACCGACAAGAAAAAAGCGTATCCCCCTGGATACATTGACTTCAATAGTCACCGTAACTGCATCAATGCCTGTTACGGCACTGGCGAATGTCCTTACCAACATAATATTATACTTGCACGATTAGCGAAACACGGTATCAAATATAATAAAAAGATGTAACAAGGACAAAGACCTGCAACTAAAGTTTAACAGACATTGATTATATATGATATAGCCCCCACGGCCTGAAAATCATCCGGGTGTTTTCAGCCAAAGGGACAGGTTGCCGAAACTGATCCGGCCGAAACCTTTCGATCCGGCCGGCATTTCTATAATACCCGAACTCAGCTTACATTATAAATATGTTTCAATTGTTGATCCATCTCTGTATTGGTTTGTTCTGTATTTTTTGTTTTTTCCCAACAAGGTGCGTATTAGGTTGACAGCTGCCTCGTCATGTATCCCGGGAATAATAGTCGTACGGAACTCAACCTCTATTGCCGAATTGTTTAACAGAAGTATGGAAGTCATAATCTTTTCAATGATATCGGCAGTGACCTGGATTCCGGTTATTTTAGCATATAAACTCTTTTCAGGTAAAGTTTTGACATCCATCGCGATATAATCAGCCAACTTGTTTTTAATGATTTTTTGCAACATGGATGGATTAGTGCCATTGGTATCAAGCTTCAGGGAATATCCCAGCGATTTAATCTCTTCAAGCAATACCGGCAAATCACCGTAAATAGTTGGTTCACCCCCGGTTACGACAACACCGTCAAGCCAGTTGTTTCTTTCTGCAAGAAAATCCAGCACTGTTTTTTCATCAATATCTTCTGTTCTGTCAATCAGCTCAGGGAGGACAAGAGACGGATTATGACAATATCCACACCTGAAATTGCAACCTTTCGTAAAGATTACGGCAGCAACTTTCCCATCCCAGTCAACAAGACTGTTTTTTACAAAACCCCCTATCCTCATCTCCTTGTTTCAGGCTCATGCATCAGACTGCTCAGCCCGGCAACTGCCACTTCCTCTTTAATCCCGGTGTCCCTGCTCCCCGGCGTGTCTGTTACCCTGAACAGAACCCTGTCTTTATATTCCTGGCGCTTCCCGCTGTTCCATTGACTGACCGGTCGCAGATAACCTACTATTCTGCTATAAACTTCACAATTTTTTCCGCAATCGGGACATTTAAAATGCTCCCCTGCCACATAACCATGTGAAGGACAGATGCTGAATGTAGGTGAGAGTGTTATGTACGGTAGACGGAATCCCGCGGTTATTTTTCTTATCAGGTTTTTTACGGAACCGGCGGGAATGTTGTTTTCTCCCGTAAAAACATGTAGCACTGTTCCTCCCGTGTATAAAGTCTGAAGTTTATCCTGATGTTTGAGAATCTCAAATATGTCGTCGCTATAGTTCACGGGGAGTTGAGTGGAATTTGTATAATAAGGACTGGCTCCCTTTAGATACTCATTCCGGTTTGCCGTGATAATATCAGGATATTGAACTGTATCGATCCTGGCGAAACGGTAGGTGGTGCTTTCTGCCGGAGTGGCTTCAAGGTTGTAAATATTTCCTGTTTCCTCCTGGAACTCAGATAATACACCACGCATATAATCCATAATCCTGACAGCAAATTCTTTCCCTTCCACGGTGTCAATCCCAACTCCGAGATGGTTTATGCAACACTCATTCATACCCACGATACCGATGGTTGAAAAATGGTTTTTCCAGTAGCAATTATAGCGCTTATAAATATCTCTCAGATAAAACTTTGAATAAGGATAAAGACCTAGCTCGGTATAGTGTTCAATTGTTTTTCTTTTGATTTCCAGACTCGTTTTTGCCAGCTCCATCAGGTTCCTTAATCGCTGAAGGAGATTTGATTCCGAAGAAGCTTCATAACCGAGTTTGGGAAGATTGATGGTAACTACACCAACTGAGCCGGTCAGGGGAGCTGATGCAAAGAGACCACCTCCGCGTTTTATCAGTTCTCTTTTATCAAGGCGCAGACGGCAGCACATACTTCTCACATCTTCAGGATTAAGGTCGGAATTGACAAAATTTGAAAAGTACGGGATGCCGTATTTAGCTGTCATTTCCCAGATCCCGTTCAGCTCAGGGTCATCCCATTGGAAATCGCGGGTAATGTTGTAAGTGGGTATGGGAAAGGAGAAGGGACTTCCCGTTTCATCTCCTTCAAGCATGATCTCGGCAAAAGCTTTATTCAGCATTGTCATTTCCTGCTGATAATCGCCGTACACGGAGTCCTGCATTTCACCTCCACAAATAACAGCTTCATTTTTAAGAAAATCGGGAACGGTAAGATCCATTGTTATATTAGTGAACGGAGTTTGAAATCCGACTCTCGTGGGGATATTCATATTAAAAAGGAATTCCTGCAAGGCCTGCTTAATCTGCTTGTAGTTCAGTTTGTCGTGTCTTATAAACGGAGCAAGAAGGGTATCGAAGTTTGAAAAGGCCTGGGCACCGGCAGCTTCTCCCTGCATCGTGTAGAAGAAATTAACTATTTGCCCAAGCGCCGTTCTGAAATGACGAGCGGGTTTGGTCTGTGTTTTTCCATCGACGCCCCTGAAGCCAGTAAGAAGAAGATCTTTAAGATCCCATCCCACGCAATAAACACTCAAAAACCCCAGGTCATGAATATGAAAATATCCCTGCTTATGTGCTGAAGCAATATTTTCGGGATATATTCTTTCGAGCCAGTACTGAGATGTTATTGTTGTTGATATATGCTGGTTCAGACCCTGAAGAGAGTATGAAGAATTAGCGCTCTCCCTGACTCGCCAGTCTGATACGGTAAGGTAATTATCAATAACTTCGATGTTTGTAAAAAGTTCTCTGGTGTTTCTAACAAGTTCTCTCTGCTTTCGATAAAGTATATAGGCTTTCACGAGATCAAAATCACCATCCTCAAACAATGCATGCTCCACATGATCCTGGATTCGTTCGACAGTCAGAGTTTCACTCTTCAATAATAGAGCCAGCCGGTCCGACACAATTGATGTAAGGCTTTTTGCTTTTGACCGGTCAGGTTTTCCGATCGCGCGCGTTGCTTTAAAAATTGCATTTTCAATTTTTTCAGGATTAAATGCAACTACTTCTCCATTACGTTTAATAACCTGAGACAAAAGAAGTTCACCATTCATTTTTAAAAAATTTTAGTTAATAAATGGTAACTAGCGGGGATTTTAACAAAGAATGTCTGTATCGTACAGATACTCAATCACTTTTCACCCGAAAGCTACGAAATTTTTATTTCCGGCAGGTCTTCTGACTTATCCCGTTTCAACCGCCTTCCCGATCACAAATGGACAGTGGCTATCGGTTGAACCATATAATGGGACTTACAGCTACGGGGATAGTTCCGGATTTACACCGGATTCCCTATTAATCTGCTTAGAACCGGATATGACACAAAACTAATTCTAAGTGATCCGATAATAAAAAATGAACACGGCAACTTATTAAGAGTACAATTTAAGTTATCAACAGATTCGATTTTGTATCCGGTGAAGCGGGAAAACCGGAGCCCGGGAGTACTCTATACCAGCTAATAGACTATGCAGAAATGAAATCCGGGCCTGAAACAACACGTTATAACAATGTTATAACATGGCTTTAAGGCTCTGTAAAACAAGTTTTTACACTTCAAGTTAGCCGTGGAGGGTACGGGTAAACCACGGAGAACACCGGATTACACGAACTATGCACGGAGAGAACTGAGAACACGGACTATGTATGGATTGAGCTTTTCAGTTTATGTTTGCATTGAAGGTATCGCCCTGATCAAAATCGCCGGAGGTATAGCCTTTTCGGAACCACTCCTTACGCTGGGCCGCGGTACCGTGGGTGAAAGCATCAGGAACAACTCTTCCCTGGTATTTCTTCATCAGGACGTCATCTCCTACCGAAGCGGCAGCGTTCATAGCTTCTTCAATATCGCCCGCCTCGAGGGAGTTGAACATCTTCTGGTCGTAGTGAGCCCACATCCCTGCCAGGAAATCAGCCTGCAGTTCAAGCCTGACAAGGAGTTTGTTTGCATTTACCTGGCTCATCCCTGATCGCCGGTTGTTTACATCGCCCAGTATTCCCAGGAGGTTCTGCACATGATGTCCGACCTCATGTGCAATCACATACGCTATTGCAAAATCGCCGTTAACCCCGAGATTTGCGCTCAGGTCGTCGAAAAATGCAAGGTCTATATATACCTTCTGATCGCCGGGGCAGTAGAACGGCCCGCTGGCAGCAGTTGCATATCCGCATGCCGACTGTACCTGGTCGCGGAAAAGGACGAGCACGGGCGGCTTATAGGTCATGTTCGACTGCTCGAAAAGTTTTCCCCAGACATCTTCCGTTCCGGCCAGAACCACGCTCACAAAGTCCACCATTTCCTCTTCTTCGGGAGTTGAGGTAAATTCACCCGATTCTGTTGATACTGCAGGGGAATTGTCAATTATTGAGGACGGGTCGCCGCCCAGAAGAAGCACTATCAGCACTATGACAACAGTACCTATGCCTCCTCCCACCGCCATCCTGCCTCCGCTGCTCATTCCTCTGCGGTCTTCCACATTATCGCTTTTTCGTCTGCCTTCTGTTCTCATTTTTTTGTTCTTTGTTTGAATTATACCCGCGAACTCCGTCAAATCCCGTACCGGAAGTCCGGAATGGAACAACGGAATGCCAATAACTGTTAAAAATATAAAAGTTTAGTGAATACCTGATTTATTTAGCCGGCAGAATTAAGGAACCCTCAGCGGTTTATCGGATTCAGGTTTCAGCGAGACACTTGCCATTACCGGCCAGTGATCGGAAATGTAAATCCCGTGGTCCTTTCGGATAAAAGTTCTGTGGTCTAGTACTTTCATTCCGTTACGCACAAAGATATAATCGATCCTGCCCGACGATATACTGTCGGAAAAGCCGTTGAAGGTATATGCCGGTCCGGTTGGTCTTTTTTCCGACACGGCATAAGTATCGGCAAGAATAGGCAGGCTTTCGAACGGACCCGTGAGTATCTCGTATCCTTTCGCGGAGATTCGCATGTTGAAATCGCCTGTTATCACGAAGGGGAAACCGGCAGTGATGCTGTCGACTTTATTAAGCAGCAGACTGGAGCTCATTATCCTTGCCGAGTCGGAGTCGTGAGCAAAGTGAGTATTAAAGAAAAAGAAATGTTTTGATGATGTTTTTTCCGACAGTTCCACCCATGTTACTATTCTTGGAAGTCCGGCCCCCCAGGCCTGCGATCCTGCCACCGAAGGGGAATCAGACAGCCAGAAGGTTTTCGAACGTATCAGGTCGAACCTGTCCTTCCTGAAGAATACCGGGTTCATCTCCCCTTGTTTTACACCGTCGCTTCTTCCCACTCCCACCGAACTGTAATCGGTCAGAGCGGAATCGATGTACTCATACTGATGATTCAGTACCTCCTGCATTCCGATAAGGTCGGGCATTTCTTCCTTGAGGAAACTGCACAGGAATGCCGCGCGGTTGGGCCACGCGTTGATGCTGTCGCGCGGGTTGTCGTACCTGATATTGAAAGTCATGACCTTCAGGGTATCCGGATCCTGCTTTCTCTTACAGTTGGGAAGAAGAATGATAAGGAACATGGCGATAAGAAAACACAATTTCTTCATAGAAAGATAATTTTGATGAGATACGGGGCATCACTGACAAAAATAATAAAAGCTGAAAACTGATAATGCGAATTTCCTTGTACAAAAGCAATATTGCAAATATACTATATTTGCATCAGGTTTAAAACGAGGATGAAAAATGCCCGATGTTATAAAGCTGTTACCCGATTCGGTTGCAAATCAGATAGCTGCAGGGGAAGTGATTCAGAGGCCTTCATCGGTGGTGAAGGAATTGATGGAGAATGCAGTCGATGCCGGATCAGAGAAAATAGATGTCGTCATCAGGGATTCCGGAAGGACTCTCATCCAGGTGATAGATAACGGCACCGGCATGTCGGAGACTGATGCCCGGCTGGCATTTGAAAGGCATGCCACTTCAAAGATTACCACTGCAAACGACCTTTTCAAAATAAGCACCAAGGGTTTCCGCGGAGAAGCCCTTGCCTCCATAGCTGCCGTTGCCATGGTTGAGCTCCGTACCAAAAGAGAAGAGGATGAATCAGGAACCCTGCTTGAGATCAGCGCTTCGAAAGTGGAGACACAGGAGCCATGCAGCTGTTCCACCGGTTCGAACATTTCAGTGAAGAACCTGTTTTTCAACATCCCTGCCAGGAGAAAATTCCTCAAATCGGACAATACCGAGATGAGGCATATAATCAATGAGTTCCAGAAGATTGTCATAGCCCATCCCGAAATCAGGTTCACCCTTATTCACAACGACAGCGAGGTTTACAACCTTCTCCGGGGAAGCACACGGCAAAGGATAATCTCCGTCTTCGGCCGGCAAATAAACAACGACCTTATCAGGCTCGACACAAGCACCACCCTCATTGCCATCAGCGGCTTTATAGGAAAGCCTGAAAACGCAAGACGGTCATTCGGAGAGCAGTTCTTTTTCGTGAACAACAGGTTCATGAAACATCCCTATTTCCACAAGGCAGTAATTGAAGCCTATCAGAACTTGCTGCCCCCTGAAGCCATACCTTCTTATTTTATATTCATGGAGGCCGATCCCGCGTCCATCGACATAAATATTCACCCCACCAAGACGGAGATCAAGTTCGAGGACGAAAGAGCTATCTGGCAGATACTGATGGCTTCGGTCAGGGAAGCCCTGGGCAGGTTCAATATAGTGCCTTCGCTCGATTTCAAAGGTGAAGGGCTTGTAGATATTCCGGTAATATCCTCATTCCGGGACATTCCCGAGCCGCCACCGATCACGATCAATCCTGACTACGACCCCTTTGCCGGCGATGACAGGCATTCGACGCAAAGCAGGCTTATCGAAAGGTTTGAAAGGGAGAAAACTGAAGGCTGGGAGAAACTGTACGAAGGTCATGAAAGAGATAAGGAGGATAGCAGCAGGGTATTTGCCGACAGGAAGTTTTTCCAGATGAAGAACAAGTATATAATCTGTCCCGTTAAGTCGGGACTGATGATCATCGATCAGAAAAGAGCTCACGAAAGGGTACTTTTTGAACAGTTCCTGAAAAATCTGGAGAACCGTCTCAGTCTCAGCCAGGCCCAGCTATTCCCGGTTGAAGTCACCCTCGACCCTTCTGATATTTTGATACTCAAGGAAATAGAAGACGATCTCCGGCTGTTGGGATTCGCCTTTGAATACAGGGATGAAAATTCAATTTCAATAACCGGGAAACCTTCGGGCATTGGTACCGACGATCCCGCGATGATGATTGAGATACTTCTCGAGGAATTCAAGAGAACAAAGTCAGATCCTGCCGCGGGCATAAGGGAAAAAGTTGCATCAGCCATGGCAGGCGCATCTGCAATTCCGTATGGCAAGCCCCTGATGAAAGACGAAATGGAGGAATTGTTCGACGCTCTCTTCCTGTGCAAGGCTCCCAACTATTCACCGACCGGGAAACCCGTGATCAACATCCTTACCATGGATGAGATTGACAGGCGACTGAAATAAACCCTGCAATTTTTCTGAAGCCATATATGATCCGGATGTAAGCTCTTTGTCGGATAAATTGATAATAGTATCTTTGCCCAATTATTGAATAAAATCCATTTGATGAACGGATACGGAAGAGGGTTCTCGGCTTTGCCTCCGGTAGTAAAGAACCTCATTATCATAAATGTCCTTCTGCTTGTAATAACCTGGACCGTCCGAAGCGTTCTCGGCTATGATCTCACGGCCGTTCTGGGTCTTTACTTTCCTAAATCGGAGATGTTCAGGCCATTCCAGATCCTTACACACATGTTCATGCATGCCGGCTTCTGGCATCTTTTCTTCAATATGTTCGCCCTTTACATGTTCGGCGGCGTTCTTGAGACTGTGTGGGGGCCAAAGCGGTTTTTCATTTACTACATGGTTTGCGGGCTTGGGGCTGCCCTTGTTCATGAATCGGTTATAGCAATCCAGTACGCGAAGGTGATGAAGGCTATCAGGCCCGATCAGCTTCAGCTTGTTCTGGCCGACGGCGCCATGATTCTGAGTGAGGGAAAACAGTATGCCGATGTCACCATGAAAAATCTCCAGATGATACTTAACATACCGACGGTTGGTGCATCCGGGGCTATTTTCGGTATTCTGCTTGCTTTCGGGGTCCTTTTCCCGAACACCCAGCTGCTGCTTCTATTCCCCCCTATTCCTATAAGGGCGAAATATTTTGTAATCGGCTACGGTGCCATCGAATTATGGCTGGCGCTTACACAGCCCGGAAGCAACATAGCTCATGCAGCCCATCTCGGAGGAATGTTATTCGGCTATATCCTGATCAGGTACTGGAGGAAAACATCAAAAACACTTTACTGAGAATATGTCCCTGTGGCACAACATAAAAAAGACATTCAGCGATGCAAATAAACTTAACAGGCTGATATACATCAATGTCGCGGTTTTCCTTTTCCTGTCGGCCATATCGATCATTACTTATCTCTTTAACGACGAAGCGTTTTCAATGAAGGTCCTCAGGCTCTTCGCGGTTCCTGCATCGCTCAGGACGCTCGCCATGAAACCATGGACGCTGATAACATACATGTTCACGCACAAGGACATTCTGCATATACTTTTCAACATGCTATGGCTCTACTGGTTCGGGAGGATCTTCCTTGAATACCTCGACCAGCGGAAACTTGTTGTCGTGTACATCCTCGGAGGCATATCCGGAGCAATAGTCTATGTCCTGTCGTTCAACATCTTTCCCGTGTTCACCAGTCTCATTCCCGAGTCGGTTGCCATCGGAGCCTCGGCGTCGGTAATGGCTGTCGTGGTAGCTATCGCGGCTTATGTTCCGAATTATCCGGTTCACCTGCTGCTTATCGGACGGGTAAAGATTATCTGGATTGCAGTCGGTATCTTCGTCCTGACCTCATTTATGGATTTTTCCGTCAATTCGGGCGGAAAACTTGCACATATGGGGGGCGCACTCTTCGGCTACCTTTACATTGTAAACCTGAGGAAGGGTAAGGATCCGGGAAGGACCCTCAACAGGATTATCGATTCAATAGCCTCTCTTTTCAAAGCCCGGAAGGAAAAGATGAAGGTGAGCTATAGCAGGAAAAAGACCGATTATGAATACAACAAGGCAAAAGCCGAGCGTCAGGAAAAGATAGACAGGATACTCGACAAGATATCCAAGGGAGGTTACGACAGTCTTACCAAAGAGGAAAAAGATCTTCTCTTCTCGGAAAGTCAGAAGCAAAACTGATCACTCATCCGGGAATACTCATAAATCAATAATCACAGTGATTAAAAATCATCATTTTTAATTACCGTTTTTGAAGGAATTCAGGTACATTAGCAGGAAATCCCGGAGACTTTGAAGAAAGCATTTTACAAAATACTTCTTGGTATCAATGTCCTTTTCGCGTTTTCCCTGGCATTGTCATATCTTTCGGTTCATATCAATCCCGATATTATCGCTTTCCCGGCACTCTTCGGTCTTGCCTATCCCTATCTTCTGCTTATCAACATCTTGTTCTGCCTGATCTGGGTGATAAACCTGAAATGGGAGGTTCTGATTTCGTTGCTTGTCATTCTTGCCGGCTATACTCATTTTTCAAATTATCTGAAAGTTCAGAAACCTGAGGGCGACAAGACAGGAACCTTCCAGGTGCAGAGTTATAACGTAAGGCTTTTCAATTATTACGAAGGGCCGGGAAACAGCAATTCAGAGAAGAAAATACTTGAGCTGCTCAGAAATCAAAGAGCAGATGTAATATGCCTTCAGGAGATTTTTCTTTCAGGCGATCCGCTGCTGAAGCAGCAGGAAATAAAGGCGGCCCTGGGAAAAGGATACAATTCCCATTTCAAGATAATCCGCACAGGGAGGAACCGGTCGTACGGGATAGTAACCCTTAGCCGTTATCCTATTGTCTCAAGGAATGATATTGTTCATGAGAAGTCGTCGAGCCTTTCAATTTACACCGATATAATTGCAGACGGTGATACCATAAGGATATTCAACAACCATCTGCAATCGTTCAGGCTGCACCGGAGGGAAAGGACTTTTATCACTGAACTTTTTGGAGGGATAGATGAACGTGATACTTTCAATGAGATTGTAAACCTGTCATCGAGTCTGCGGGCAGGTTTTATTAAGAGGTCTTCCCAGGCCCAGGCTCTCAGGGAAATAATAGGGAAATCGCCCTACCCTGTAATTGTTGCAGGTGACTTCAACGACACACCCGTGTCATATTCATACCGTAAAATCAGAAAAGGACTTAATGATGCATTTTTAAGTGCGGGATACGGGGCCGGATTCACCTACAAGGGGAATTACCCCCCGAACAGGATCGATTATATACTGTTTGACAATTTCTTTGAATGCCGGCACTTCAACATCGAAAAAGTGAAGTACTCAGATCACTATCCGATTACGGCTTTTTTCAGGAAGAAAAACTAGATTGGGTTCGGGGTTTGGGGTTTGAGGTAGTCAATGGTTGTTTACCCCCTTCCCAACCTTCCCCCAAGTGAAGGAGCAAGAAGATTCTGCTAATATTGGGAAGAAATATGAACTTCATTATTTGATGTAACAAATTGAACAGCAGGGGCATTTCCCCCTTGGGGGAAACGGGAAAGGGGGTAAGTGAATGCAGGGGAAACAGGAAAGAGGGTAAATGAACTGGTACAGGAGGAAATGATTCAAGAAACATATTACGGGATGCAGTGCCCGGTATGCGGTTCGGGGTTCAAGGTTCGCAGCTATGCAAGTTTCGTTAAGTGTTTAGCATTCAACGTTCAACAAACCCTATGCAACCTTCGCTAAATCCTCATGATAAGAGACTTGCAAGACCTGCATGACCTGCACGACTTGCAAGACCTGTCCTTTTGCCCTGTGCCCTGTGCTCTGTGCCCTGAGCCCTGTGCCCTGTGCCCTGTGCCCTGAGCCCTGTGCCCTGTGCCATTTACACCAGCAATCCCGTCAAATCAACATTTCCGCCCGAAATAACAAGACCCACTTTTTTTCCCCTGAACAATTCCGGATTTTCTCCCACCACTGCCAGCACGGTAGCCGACGAAGGCTCTATGATGATTTTCATTCTCTCCCATACCAGTTTCATCGATTGTATTATCGACTCCTCGCTTACTGTAATGATATCATCTACATTTTTGCGGATTATTGAAAATGTCAGTTCACTCAATGAGGTTAGAAGTCCGTCGGCTATTGTTAAAGGATTAACAGAAGGAGTGAGTATTCCCGTTGTGAACGACTTCCATGCATCATTGGCATTTAGTGGTTCAGCTCCGAAAACTTTAATTCCCGGGTTGATCCCCTTTGTGCATGTCGAGGTTCCGCTTATGAGTCCTCCGCCACCAACCGGAGCAATTACTGCATCCAGATCATTTATTTCCGCAAGGAGTTCAAGGGAAGCGGTTCCCTGGCCGCATATCACCATGAAATTATCGTAGGGATGAATGAGTGTCGCCCCGGTCGACTCCATGATAGCCTTGCAAGTTTCCTCACGTGCCCGCGTTGTGGGTTTGCAGAAGGTTATTTCAGCACCGTATCCTGCAACAGCGTCTTTCTTGACCGACGGGGCGTTTTCAGGCATCACGATGTAGGCCTTTATTCCGTTCATCCTTGCGGCAAGGGCCAGGGCGGCGGCATGGTTACCCGATGAATGTGTCACGACACCCATTTTCCTGTTTTCCTGGCCAAGAGAGAGGACAGCATTTGTAGCGCCTCGGAATTTGAATGCCCCGACCTTCTGAAAGTTCTCACATTTGAAAAAAAGTTCGCAGCCGAAAATATTATTCAGCAGGCTTGAGGTAAGAACGGGTGTCCGCTTGATAAATGGACTTATCCTAAGGTGAGCAGACTGAATATCTGCCAGTGTTGGGAGTGTCATTCCATGGGTTTTAACCAAAATTACAAAAAAAATTCCCCCCTCCGGGAATACGGAGAGGGGAATTAATATTCAATAAATCATATTACCGTATTATCCGAGAATGCTCCATGTAACGGTCAGTCCGGCGAGGACAACCGAAACCATCGACATCAGCTTGATAAGGATATTGAGTGCCGGGCCTGAGGTATCCTTGAAAGGATCGCCTACCGTATCACCCACAACGGCTGCCTTGTGAGCTTCGCTCCCCTTGCCGCCGTGGAAGCCGCGTTCGATATACTTCTTGGCATTGTCCCATGCACCGCCGGCGTTGTTAAGCTTGGTAGCAAGGACAAAGCCGGTGGTCATTCCGCCCGCGAGAAGGCCGATCACACCGGCAACGCCGAATAACCATCCAACCAACAGGGGAACAACGATCGCGATCATTGAAGGAACAATCATTTCACTCTGTGCACCCTTTGTTGAGATCTCGACACATTTTGCATATTCAGGTTTTCCTGTTCCTTCCATGATGCCGGGGATTTCGCGGAACTGACGGCGAACCTCGTCCACCATCTTGCCTGCAGCACGACCGACTGCTTTCATACTCATTGAGCTGAAAAGGAATGCCATCATACCTCCGATGAAAACACCACTTAGGAGAATGGGGTTAAAAACTGTAAGATCGTAAGCGGCAGCAAAATCCCTGACCGAAGCGCTTGTAATCTGAACCGCGGTCTGTCCGTCCTGAACTGCCGGTACAGTGCTGTTATAGAAGAGAGTATCGCCTATCTGCTTGAAGCCTTCAGGAGCCTTGTCGATAAGCCGGCCAAGCCACAGTCTGACTTCTTCCAAATATGCTGCCATAAGGGCAAGAGCTGTAAGGGCAGCTGAACCGATAGCAAATCCTTTTCCGGTTGCAGCGGTAGTATTGCCAAGTCCGTCGAGAGCATCAGTTCTTTCCCTGACTTCCTTGGGAAGCTCCGACATTTCGGCATTTCCGCCCGCGTTATCGGCAATCGGTCCGAATGCATCGGTTGCAAGAGTAATACCAAGGGTTGAAAGCATCCCTACTGCAGCGAATCCTATACCGTACACTCCCATTGCAAAGTTGGAGAAACCTCCTGCAAAACCGTAAGCAGCTATGATACCTGCAACGATTGTCACAACCGGGATCCATGTGGAAGCCATACCAACTGCAATCCCCTCGATAATCACTGTGGCAGGGCCCTGAAGAGCCTGTTTTGCAATGCCCTGGGTGGGCTTGTTGCCATCAGAAGTGTAGTATTCGGTCGACTGGCCTATAATCACACCTGCCAGAAGACCTGAAACTGCTGAACCGAATACGCCCCATGTAATCCAGTCAAATGCTGCCATAATAGCCAGAACAACCAGAATAAGAGCAGAGCTGCCTCCGGTGCCAAGAAGGAGGGCATGAAGAAGAGCCTTTGGTGTTGCCGATTCCTTTGTTCTTACAAAGTAAACACCGGCAATAGAAAGAATAATACCTATAGCTGAAACCAGCATTGGGGCGATTACTGCCTTCATCTGAATATCGCCCAGTGCTACGGGCAGGGCAGCACCGAGAGCAGCTGTTGCAAGAATTGATCCTGCATACGATTCATAGAGGTCAGCGCCCATACCGGCTACATCACCCACGTTGTCGCCAACGTTGTCGGCAATGGTAGCAGGGTTGCGGGGATCATCCTCGGGGATGCCTGCTTCAACCTTTCCAACCAGGTCAGCACCCACGTCAGCAGCTTTTGTAAAGATACCGCCGCCCACACGAGCAAAGAGAGCCTGTGTCGATGCACCCATCCCGAAGGTAAGCATAACAGCAGTGATTTCTATAAGTTTCGCATGCTCAGTAGTACCAGGATGAACAAATGTCAATCCGAGGAATGTCATTCCATTAGCCATGTGCTCGGGTGTGAATACCAGTTCATTGAGGATCCAGAACCAGAGAGCTATGTCAAGCAGACCGAAGCCAACAACGACAAGACCCATAACCGCACCACTCCTGAGAGCAACCTGCAGTCCCTTGTTAAGCGATTTTGAAGCCGCCCATGCAGTCCTGTTCGATGCATAAGTTGCTGTTTCCATTCCAAGAAAACCGCAGAGGCCCGAGAAGAACCCCCCGGTAAGAAATGCAACAGGAACAAAAGGATTCTGAATCCCCATATAAGCCAGCAAAGTCAGCAGGACAACAAGTATCATGAACACCTTGAATACGACAGAATACTGCCGTTTGAGATATGCCATTGCCCCTTCCCTGACATAAGCTGCGATTTCTTTCATCCTGTCGGTGCCTTCTTCCTGAGCTTTCATACCCCGGTAGAAGATCCATGCAAAAAGCAATGCCAGGAGTGCGGAAATCGGCACAATCCAAAAAATACTACTAATCATGATATCAGTTTTTAAATTAGAAAAATTAGGTTCCGGTATGAAAAAAATTTTGCCGCTACAAAACTAATTCAGATTTTTATTTATGCAAGCAAAAAAAACAATCCCGTATCAAATTGCTCTTAAAAAATCGTAATTAATGTTTTCGGGTTCTGACATTGGATACTGTGGCGTACTCTCCCCTGGGTATCCCCGGAGCAGCCGCTGGGAATAAACCTATATTCCTCACATTCGCAGGAATTGCTCATGACAATGAAATGAGAATGCATCAGGCAGGCAACAGAACTGACATTTTATTACATTTACAGGGAATTGTTTAAGGAAATCCCGGCAGACTGCCATATAAGTGCTTTTTTAAAAGACAAGAATGCCGCGAAGTATGAAGGGAGAAGATAATAAATTGCAAAAAATGGAAAGAATAAGAATCGGAATATCCGGATACGGAAACCTGGGCAAGGGAGTCGAACTGGCAGCCGCGCAAAACCCCGACATTGAACTGGTGGCTATCTTCACCAGAAGGGAACCGGAACATGCCTCAACGGGCTCAGCCCTTGTTCATATATCCGAACTAAGAAAATACACCGACAAGATAGACGTGCTTATTCTCTGTGGCGGCTCA
>JAAYQC010000070.1 GCA_012519515.1 Bacteroidales bacterium
ATACGATCACGCATGTCAATAATCCGTGTTCAAAGGCCATTGCAGGTTTTGAGGATGTTAAACCAATGGTTTTTGCAGGTATCTACCCTGTGGATGCCGATGAATACGATGATTTAAGGATATCGATAGAGAAGCTTCAGCTTAATGATGCTTCCCTGTCGTTCATACCGGAATCATCGGCTGCTCTCGGCTTCGGATTCAGGTGCGGATTCCTGGGACTGCTTCACATGGAGATTATCCAGGAGAGGCTCGACCGCGAATTCGACATGGATGTGATCACCACGGTACCCAACGTATCCTATAAGGTTTACACCACAAAGGGAGAGGAGATTGATGTTCACAATCCCTCAGGTCTTCCGGCCGTCAACTATATCGATCGCATCGAAGAACCGTACATTGTTGCACAGCTAATCACCAAGGCCGAGTATGTGGGAGCTATCATGAATCTCTGCATCGATAAGAGAGGGACACTTAAAAACCAGGTTTACCTGACCAGCGACAGGGTTGAGCTGACATTTGAGATGCCTCTGTCAGAAATTGTTTTTGATTTTTACGACAAGCTTAAAAGCATCTCCAAGGGATATGCCTCATTTGATTACTATTATACATCCTATCAGAAGGCCGATCTGGTCCGGCTCGACATTCTGCTGAACGGGGAGATGGTCGATGCGCTTTCCACTCTGATTTACAGTGGCCATGCCTACGATTTCGGGAGGAAGATATGTGAGAAGCTCAAGGAACTGATCCCGCGGCAGCAGTTTGACATTGCAATCCAGGCTGCAATCGGGGCCAAGATTATATCGAGGGAGACTGTCAAGGCTGTCAGAAAGGATGTCACGGCGAAATGCTATGGCGGCGACATTACCAGGAAGCGCAAGCTTCTTGAGAAGCAGAAGAAGGGAAAGAAGAGGATGCGGCAGATAGGTAATGTCGAAGTACCCCAGCAGGCTTTTCTTGCAGTGCTCAGGCTCGACTGAGCGATGAAATTAATTTCCGGAAAGATGCATTTTGGAAAAAATTCTTACATTAGTCGCGGGAAAATGAAGTATACTTCATATGAATTACCCTTCTTTCTAACCTAAACACGATGCCCCGGCTTTTCAAACTGGCCGGGGTATTATTTTTAGCATATAAGTCTGTAACCCTTGCCGTGTATGTTTAGGATTTTCACTTCCGGGTCCTTCTTCAGGTATTTTCTCAGTCTGGTTATATAGACGTCCATACTTCTGGCGTTGAAATAGTTGTCGTCGGTCCAGATGGTTTTCAGGGCATAGTTCCTTTCGAGGATCTCATTCCTGTACCGGTACAGCAGCAGGAGCAGTTCCGATTCCTTGGTAGTGAGGCTGATCTGATCATCTTTGAAGCTCAGCAGGTGCCTTTTACTGTCGAAGACATAGTCTCCTATCTGGTGCAGCTCTTCATTTTTGATTTCTGCCGGTCCAGCGGTTATTCTCCTGAAAATTGCCTCTATCCTGTAAAGAAGCTCCTCCATGTTGAATGGTTTGGTGATGTAATCATCGGCGCCCGTCCTGAAACCCTCGATAACATCATCCTCCTGGTTTTTGGCGGTGAGGAAGATCACCGGGATTGCCGGATCGATATTTCTTATGGCCTTCGCGAGAGCCAGCCCGTCCATTTCGGGCATCATTATGTCGAGAATGCACAGGTCATACATTCCCGACGTGAAATGGTCCAGGGCAGCCCTTCCGTTAACGAACAGGGTGGTTTCATATTCCTTGGCCTGAAGGTAATTTCTCAGCAATGAGCCCAGGTTAGCGTCGTCTTCAGCAAGCAGTATTCTTTTCTTCATCTTTCAACATTGTTTATATTAATAAGGTGTATCATAGCTCTGCATAAAGGATCATTTTCTTTTACTCCCGTTCTGGGGGATAAATAAAATGAATTTTGATCCCTTACCCGGCTGACTTTCAACCTTGATTGTTCCGTTATGTTCTTCAATAATTTTTTTCACGTAGCTTAATCCGAGTCCGAATCCTTTCACATTGTGTACGTTTCCGGAGTGAACCCGGTAGAACTTGTCATAAATCCTTTTAAGGTTTTCCTTGCTTATTCCTATCCCCTTGTCCTCGACCGATATCAGCAGTCCTTTCCTGTTGTTCCTGGTCAGGATTCTTATTACCGGTGTGTCGGTGGAGTATTTGAGGGCGTTGTCGATCAGGTTTGAGATTGCATTGAGCATATGGGCTTCATCGGCAAGGGCGACGGGGTTTTCCGCCCCTGGTTCCTTGATGATATTTCCTCCGCGCGCTGCTATCTGGAGCGAAAAGTTATCCACTGCCTTGCTGATCAGGTCATGGATATCCACCTCAGTGAAGGAAAGCTTTGTATTCATACGTTCGAAGACAGCCATCTGCAGTACTTTTTCGACCTGGAATTTGAGCCTCATGCTTTCATCGGAGATTATATCCGAGAGGTGGATTATATTTTTATCCTCATCGGGGATTGACTTATCAGAGATCATCTGCGATGCCAGCGAAATGGTTGAGATGGGAGTCTTGAGTTCATGAGTCATGTTATTTATGAAATCATTCCTTATTTCAGACATTTTTTTCTGGCGGAAGATAACTATGAAGGTACTTGTTGCAAGCAGGAGGAGGAGGAGGGTAAAGATCAGCGACAGGCCGGCAAGGCCCCCGGTCTGCCTGAATTTATATTGGTTTTCCTGGAGGCAATAAAGCACCAGCTGGTTCTGGCTGGGAACCGGATCGTTGGGGAAAAGCTGGATAATAAACTTGCTGGTGCCCGGAGCATCGGTGAATCCCGGACTTCTCCAGATGGTACCCAGCCTGCCCGACCTGATTGCAAATTCAAAGTCGAGATGTATGCCGGCGTTGTTAAGTGCTTTCCTGAGGAGCGGGGTTATTTTTTCAGGCTCAATTCTGTCTCTTATGTCGGGAGTGGTCTGAAGTATCTGCTCCATTATTCTTTCGACATAAACTATCTTGTTGCTTACCCTTTTTGAAAGCCCTGCATTTAATCCCTGGTCGGATGGTTCGGTAATATCCTCTTCGGGGATGGGAGAAATATCCTTCGCGGTGATGTAAATCTTTTGTCCCGAACTGGAAACTATGAAGTCATTGCCGCGATTTCCGAAACCATAGATCTCGGGAAGCTTCATATCGTAATTATAGTCTCTGAGCCTGTTGGCAAGAGCTGATCTGGCCGGGATGACTGCCGTTACCGAATCGGTTGATTCCGGTTCAATCTCATCAACTATGTAATCGATTATTTCCTGGGCTTCCAGGTCGAGCACCACCGATTCGAGAGCTTTGTTGGCATTGTAGCGGAATTGCTGGTCGGTTATTTCAATAGCGTTTTTTATCCAGTAGAGCTGTACCAGGATCAGGCCGGAAATAACGAAGAAAAACAGGATGGCCAGTAAAACTATTGTTTTCCGCTTCATACAGCTATAAAAGTACTGGTATATATTGTATTAACCCTATCCTTTAACGTTCTTTAACACCCGCGGAACTGAACCGTGGCACAGGCAGTTGCGGAAACAACCGCCAATAGGCCTTTTTATGGTGTCCGTTTGCATGGATGCAGCAGATACGCTATTTTAAGGAAAGTTAAGAAATTTAAAAATTTATTAAAGTTCTGTTAATATTGATGTTTAGGAGCAAAAATATTTTGTTATTTAAAAATCCCTTCTTATCCTTGCAAGGAATTTGGCATGATATTTGTTTTGTACGGTATAGAGGTTTTTTTCATAGGTTAGGTTAGTTTTAGGGTTATCAAAAAGGAGCCGTCCCGCCCGGGACGGCTTTTCTTTTTGTCAGGTATGGTTGGTTAGTTAGAACAGGTGTTTCAGGTTTTTATCCTTAAGCGATTTGATATCGATGCTGAAGACTCCGGTCACTGAATCGGTTTCCCTGATATCAGCGATAATTTTTTCGCGGTCCGGTTCATCAGTCGTCCCCGGTATTAGTATTAGGAAGTCGATATTCTTAAGTTTTGACAACAGGTAATACTTTCCAAACCTGTTTGACACCAGCTGCAGCCCGTATGCCGTGTGTGATTCTGAATCAGAAAACCTGCTGAAACGGTATTCATCGTCTTTTTCATCCCTGAATTCAACAGGGTAAATGCTTTTAAGGGATATTCCAAGTTTCTTATTCAGGTTAAGCGAGAGCCTGTAATCGGGTGCTGACGAAGCAATACCCAGCAGCAATGGTATATCATCGTCACTTGCAGGAAGATGAAACTTTTGTACTTTACCGGTATCGCGCATATTACTTAAGCTGAACCTTAAAGTTAATAAAAGTGTGGGAAACTAAAGCTTTGAGTGGTTAAAATTTTTTATAATTGACCATGCCTTGCCGGCGGCTTCCTGTTCTGCTTCTTTCTTTGAATCGCCCTGGCCGGTCCCGTAAACCTTTTTATCGATCAGCAGGGTTGCCGAGAAGACCGATTTTCGGAGCACGGAATCATATTCTTCCTTGTATTCGAAGCTCAGGTTGGCCTTGGTTTTCTGGGTCCATTCGAAAACCAGGCTCTTGTAGTCGCTATCGTTGTCAACTATTTTCTCCAGGTCGAGATACTTGTTGAAGACTCTTTTGATGAACAGTTTTTTTGTCTTTTTGAAGCCCTTGTCGACGAACATTGCTCCAATCAGGGCTTCGAGGGCGTTTCCGTAAAGGTTTCTGGTCGGGTAGTTGGTATTCACATGGCTAACCAGGATCTTGTCAATTCCTATTGATACAGCCAGCTGGTTCAGAATTTCGCGGTTTACTATTCTCGACCTGATCTTGGTCATGGCTCCCTCGCTGGCTTCGGGAAATTTCTCAAAAAGATAATCGGAGAGAATCGCATCGAGAATGGCATCTCCCAGGAACTCGAGCCGTTCGTTGTTTATTCTCTTACCGTCGGGAAGAGTGAATGATGCTGATCTGTGAATGAATGCTGCTTCGTAAAGGCGGATATTGGATGTACGGAAGCCGGTAATCTCTTTGAGGCGGGAAGCGAATTCCTGCTTGTTGACGACGTAGGTTCCCTTATTATTTAATGAGAATAAGGACACAACACTAAAGCCCGGCTTTTTTAATAATAATGGATGCGTTGTGGCCTCCGAACCCGAATGTATTGCTCAGGGCGAAATTTACTTTTCTTTCCTGGGCTGCATTTGGGGTGATATTGAGATTCTGGTCTATCTGGGGATCGGGAACTTTGAAGTTTATTGTAGGAGGTATGATATCGTTTACCACGGCCATAATGACGGCTATTGCTTCGATTGCTCCCGCGGCGCCGAGAAGATGACCTGTCATCGATTTGGTGGCACTGATATTCAGTTTGTAGGCATGTTCCCCGAAAACATTCACAATTGCTTTTGCTTCAGGGATATCACCAAGAGGTGTAGAGGTGCCATGAACGTTAATATAATCGATGTCAGTTGGTTTAATTCCGGCATCCTCGATTGCCAGTTTCATTACGCTTGTTGCTCCGAGGCCATCGGGATGAGGCGCTGTGAGGTGGAAAGCATCGGCACTCATACCGCCTCCGATAATCTCGGCATATATTTTTGCCCCTCTTGCCAGGGCGTGCTCGTATTCCTCAACGATAAGTGCACCTGCTCCTTCACCCATTACGAAACCGTCACGGGTAAGGTCGAAAGGCCTCGATGCCGTCTTGTATTCGGCATTATTGACCGACATGGCTTGCATTGAGTTGAAACCGCCAACCCCCGGCTCATTTATTGTTGCTTCAGAACCGCCGGTTACAAAAACATCGGCTTTGCCCCACTTGATATAGTTAAAGGCATCTATTAATGCATTGGTCGAGGAGGCACATGCAGAAACTGTGCTGAAGTTGGGACCGCTGAAGCCGTATTTGATTGAGATTGCCCCGGAAGCTATATTGCTTATCATCTTCGGAATGAAGTAAGGACTGAATCTCGGGACACAGTCCCCTTCAACGAACGACTTGATGGTCTGATAGAATGTATCAATCCCACCAATGCCGGATGCCCATATTACTCCTATTCTTTCCTTGTTAACCTTGTCGCTTATCAGGCCTGCATCTGCAATGGCCTCATCGGATGCAATATGGGCATACTGGGCAAATAAGTCGAGTTTGTTTGCTTCTTTTCTTTCAAAATAGTTTGAGGGGTCATAGCCTTTTAATTCACACGCGAACCTGGTCTTGAACTTTTCTGTATTAAACCTGGTAATCAGATCCGATCCGCTGACACCGTTTTTTAGTCCTTCCCAATATTCATGCAAATTCTTCCCTATTGGAGTTAATGCTCCAAGCCCGGTTACTACGACTCGTCTCATAATAGGATATTAATAAATGCAAGATTATTTTGCATTCTCCTCTATATACTTGATAGCATCACCCACGGTACTGATGCTTTCAGCCTGATCATCAGGAATTCCGATGTTGAATTCTTTTTCAAATTCCATGATTAATTCAACAGTATCAAGAGAGTCAGCTCCAAGGTCATTGGTGAAACTGGCTTCGGGAGTGACTTCAGATTCATCAACTCCAAGCTTATCAACTATAATCTCTTTTACTCTTGTAGCAATGTCTGCCATAATTTTAAATTTAAATTAATAATATTGGAAAACCTTGCAAAGAAATATATTTGTACAATATTTTCAAATGTTTTCAGGTTTTTTATTTGTCTGCCAGCCTAATTTATTGAAAAACAACACAATAATCTTAGGTAAAAGAAAGGTGCCTAGTACCCGGCAATTAATTTAACTGTCATTGAATGAAGAACATAGCTATATTTGCATCAGGGTCCGGGACCAATGCTGAAAACATAATAAAGTATTTTTCGAACAGGGATTCGGCGAAGGTTTGCCTGGTTCTGTCGAATCGTCGGGATGCTTATGTACTTAAGCGTGCTGCGACACTTGGTGTACCATCAGTGTTTTTCGACCGGAAAGATTTCAGTGATAATGGAAGGGTATTGAAACTGTTAAGGGAACACGAGGTTGATTTCATTGTGCTTGCCGGTTTTCTGTGGCTTGTTCCATCCGGTATAATTGATGTTTACGCCAACCGGATAGTTAATATTCATCCGGCGCTGTTGCCGGATTACGGGGGAAAGGGGATGTACGGTGACCGGGTTCACGAAGCTGTAATAAAGTCGGGTGACAGGCAATCGGGAATTACCATTCATTATGTTAACAACAACTATGATGAAGGTGATATTATCTTTCAGGCAAGCTGTCCGGTTTTGGAAGGGGATTCGCCGGCGGAGCTGGCCTCAAGGGTTCATGCTCTTGAATACATGCACTTCCCTGTTGTGATTGAAGATCTTGTCAGCAGGCTTCCCTGATCTCATTAATTAAAATTAAAAGGTATCGAGCAGACTAAGTACCACTGTCCTGGTTTTTTCGAATGCCGGCATATTTGCTTCAGACACCGGTTCCACCGGGGGAGCTTCAACCTTCAGGGGGTCGACCGGGGTGCCGTTCATATAGAACCTGAAGTCGAGATGGGGCCCTGTTGAGAGTCCTGTACTGCCGACATAGCCAATAACATCTCCCTGTTTTACATATACTCCCGGAGCAATTCCTGCCCCGAACCTGCTCAGGTGGAGGTAAGCCGTCGAATAGACGCTGTTGTGGACAATCCTGACCATTCTGCCCGATCCGCTGTCGTAGCTTGCCTGTGTTACGCGGCCGTCGCCCACTGCATGGACCGGGGTTCCCACCGGTGCGGCATAATCGACACCGTGGTGCGGTCGTCTTATTCTCAGAATGGGATGAAGCCTGCTGGCTGAAAAGCGTGATGTCACTCTTGAATATTGGAGAGGAGCTTTCAGAAATGCTTTTCTAAGCGAGTTACCCTCACTGTCGAAATAGCTTTCGCGGCCATCCTGGATAAAAGGGATGGCATAGATGGTAGTTCCCGAACCGGTAAATGATGCACCATAGATCCTTGATATCCCCAGCGGTTTATCGTCGATCGACATCTCCTCATAAATTACCTTGAAGCTATCTCCCTTCTGCAGCCCGAAGAAATCGATGCTCCAGGCATAGATATCGGAAAGCCCTATAACCAGCGAAGGGTGCAGGCCGTTAAGAACCATTGCATCCCATAGGGAAGTTTCGATAATCCCGCCGGCGTACCTGATTTCTTTTCTGACCTCCTTGCTGTATGGAGTAATATTAAGCGAATCGGTGAAGCTGAATACATAGCAGCTTGTCGGATCATGCTCATACACGAAGTACGCGGCACGGGCCAGGCTGTCCTTTCTGCAGAATACTGTATAATTGTTTCCCGATCTGATCTTTCGTACATCGAATACGGCTGCAGAGTTTCTGACCACCATCTCTGTTTCCTCCATACTGATCCCATACCTGAGAAGGATTGTAGCCAGGAGTTCGTTTTTTCTGATCTGTCCGTTCACCAGGTCGAACGAGTCGGCAGGGATCCCGTACATGAATGTTTTTGCCGTTTCTCTTACTGTCGTTGTATCCGGAGGAGCTGTCTGAGACAGGGATTTTAAATCGTTGACTGTCTCATTGCATGAAAATGCGAATAATATAAAAAATACTGTGACAATTAATCCGGTCCGGAATGGCATTACTGATTTATTCTTTAACTGGGTTTTACAACAACATTGACTATTTTGCCGGGAACCACCACCACCTTGAGTGGCTTTGATCCTCCGGTCCATTTTTCTGAGCGCGCATCAGCCAAAACAGCTTTTTCAATATCATCCTTATTCATTTCGGCCGGGAGTTCTATCTTAAATCTCATTTTGCCGTTGAAGGACACAGGATATTCTATAATATCGACTTTCAGATATTCCGGGTTAACTTCAGGCCATGGTTCGTAGGCCAGGCTGTGATCGTGACCCAGTATCTGCCAGAGTTCCTCTCCCAGGTGGGGAGCAAAGGCCGACAGAATCAGGATGAAATTGCGGGCAGTTTCTTTGGTGACCTTTCCTTTTTTATACACAAGGTTAAGGAAGATCATCATTTCCGAAATCGCGGTGTTGAATTTCAGGTTCTCGATATCATCTTCAACTTTCCTTATAGTTCTGTGAAGCCCTTTCAGTATTTCGATATCCTCTTCGCCGGTGCTTATGTTTCCTGTTTCGGCGAAGAACCTGTATGTACGGCTTATGAAATTGAACACTCCCTTTACATTTCTTTCGTCCCATGGCTTCATCACGTCGAGAGGTCCCATGAACATTTCGTACAGTCTCAGTGAATCGGCGCCGTATTTTTCGGTAACATCATCGGGGTTTACTACATTTTTGAGTGATTTTGACATTTTAGCCACAATCTGTTTCAGCTCCTCGCCGGTTTGAGTATTGTAGTATTTCCCATTCTTTTCCGTAACCTGGTCAGCCGGGACCTTGGCCCCTGTTTGGTTTTCGTACGCGAATGCAAGTATCATTCCCTGGTTGAAGAGTCTCTGGTAGGGTTCATCGGTCGACACGATACCGAGATCGAACAGCACCTTATGCCAGAATCTGCTGTAAAGCAGGTGAAGCACTGCATGTTCAGCGCCTCCGATATAAAGGTCGACCGGCATCCAGTATTTTTCCTTTTCGCTGTCGAATATTACCTGGTCGTTACGCGGGTCGATGAATCGCAAGTAGTACCAGCACGATCCGGCCCACTGGGGCATTGTGTTTGTTTCCCTTCTTCCCCTGCGTCCGTTCGCGTCGACCACGTTCAGCCATTCGCCCGCGTTTGCAAGCGGAGATTCGCCCGATTCGCCCGGTATATATTTCTCAAGTGCCGGCAGTTCCAGCGGCAGTTCCTTTTCATCAATGACACTTATCTCTCCGTCATCCCAGTGAACCACCGGGAAGGGTTCACCCCAGTATCTCTGGCGGCTGAACAGCCAGTCGCGCAGCTTGTAGTTAACCTTTGCCCTTCCCAGGTTCCGCGATTCGAGCCACTTGGTTATCTTTTCAATTCCGGCCTCCTTGTTCAGGCCGTTTATATCAATTCCGGTCACCGGATCGGAGGAGTTGATATATATTCCGTCCTCTGTCCAGCACTCATTGCCTTCCAGGATTCTGGCTCTCTGTTCAGCATCGCTGACGTCGGGGTCCTGGATGCATATTATGGGCAGGTTAAATTTTTCGGCGAACTCGAAGTCTCTTGTGTCATGCGCGGGAACTGCCATGATTGCTCCTGTTCCGTAGCCGGTCAGCACATAGTCGGCAATCCATATTGGGATTCTGGAGTTATTTACCGGATTCAGGGCATATCTTCCGGTGAAGACACCTGTTTTCTCCTTTGCCAGGTCGGTTCTGTCGAGATCCGATTTAAGGGCCGACTGTTTCACATATTTTTCCACCTGTTTCCGGTAACTGTCGGTGGTTATTTTATCAACGAGATGGTGTTCAGGGGCAATCACCATGTATGTAGCTCCGAACAGGGTGTCGGGTCTGGTTGTGAAAACGGTAAGACTCTCATCGAGGCCTTCTATCCGGAAATCAACCTCGGCACCGGTGGAGCGTCCGATCCAGTTTCTCTGCATTTCCTTTATGCCTTCGGGCCAGTTCAGACTGTCGATACCTTTCAGAAGTCTTTCGGCATAAAGGGGGATTCTGAGCATCCATTGCTTGAGATACTTCTTTTCAACCTGGTTGCCGCATTTCTCGTGCGAACCGTCGTTGAGGACCTCTTCATTTGCACACACTATCCTGCAGCTTGAGCAGTACCAAACCTGGGCGTTTTCGTAGTATGCAAGTCTGCGGGAGTCGATGTATTTTCTGACCTCCTTATCTCCCAGCGATTTAATCTCATCAGGTATTGTTAATTCATTAACAGGTCTTCCTTTCTGCAGATTTTCATCGAACCATGTATTGAATAAGCGGATGAATATCCACTGGGTCCATTTGAAGTATTTGGGATCGGTGGTGTTTATTTCCCTGTCCCAGTCGTAGCTTAGTCCAAGGCTTTTTATCTGTCTTCTGAACGTGTCGCAATTTTTGTTTGTAGTAATAGCGGGATGTGTTCCTGTCTGGATCGCGTACTGTTCGGCAGGAAGTCCGAAAGCGTCCCATCCCATTGGATGAAGGACGTTGAATCCTTTCATCCTTTTGAATCTCGAGTATATGTCGGTGGCTGTGTATCCTTCGGGGTGGCCTACGTGAAGGCCTGTTCCCGACGGATAGGGAAACATGTCAAGTACGTAGCATTTTTTAGGGTTCTCAAGATCATCGTGCGTTTTGAATGTCTTGTTTTTTTCCCAGTAATCCTGCCATTTTTTCTCTATGGCTTTGAAGTTGTAGTCCATTTGTTATACAACAATAAGTTTGTTAAAAAAGCGGCCGGGGGCCTGAGACGGGAGACAGGAGAAAGAAATACTGTCATTCGTCTGTTAAGTTTGCGAAAATAGAAAAACTTTGGCATTTAATTGTAAAACCGCTCCAATGGTTTTACTTTTGGGGTCAGTAACAGGTCCCGTAGTTCAATGGATAGAATGACAGATTCCGGTTCTGTTGGTTGAGAGTTCGAGTCTCTCCGGGATCACGAAAACGATCATTTTTGCTATCAGTTGATTGTGAATTGCTTTCAGAATGTATCTTTGACATACCGGACACAACAGATTAACATATATTGTATTTATAATCAGTATTTTAGCACGGTATTCAGGATAAATAAATGACCAGTAGTTTTACGAACCAACCATTGCCGGTTCTTAGAATTCATAACGGCACTATGGCCGCTTAAAGCATTAATGTTCTATTGTTACCCCTTTATTACTTGCAGAACTCCAATTATTATTATTAGAAATGGGGACTGTCTTATCGTAAAGGCAGCCTCCAGTAGATAACTAAAACTGAATACTTAGGAGTTCTTCTCCAAAATTATGTATCGCTTTTTCGATTTTTTTAACTTGCTTAGGGCTAGGTTTTTTTATACCATTCGCATATTGACTTACCAGACTCTGGTTCATTCCAGTTAATTTTGAAATGCCAGATTTGGTTAAGACTCCTGAGAACCAATGGAATAAAGATTCTATATCAATTTTATAAGAAAACTTATATTCATTTTGGAATACATCAGGAATATCTAACCCCTCTTCTTTCATGCCTGCAATATGAAATTCTACAGCTTCTTCAATTCTTTGTTTAACCTGATCGAGTGACTCACCGGTGGCAATACAGCCTTCAAATTCAGGAATATACGCAGAATAATTCTCATCTGATTTTTCCAAGACGACTAATATCGTTTTCATAGTGTGTGGGGATTATGAGTTTGACTTTGATTTCGGTTTTGATTTTTTCGTTTTGCAATTATTTTGATAATCTTGATAATAAAAGTTTTGTTTTTGGTCAGAGTTATAATAGAAATATTGGATATA
>JAAYQC010000071.1 GCA_012519515.1 Bacteroidales bacterium
GATTGATCTGGATGAGCCCGAGATTTATGTTGCTGCTCTTGTTGATATGGACGATGAACTTGGACCCAGCCCGGGTGATCTGATAGAATTCTTTGATGATGTGAGTATCTTCGAAGCTGTGAGCGGAACAAAAGATGCGACTAACGTGGCCGGGAAAACAGCGATAACCATTGATCTGGATAAGGTTGGGGTGGGGCGCTCACTGGATGTTACCGTGAATTTTACGGGTACTGTAATTCCTGAACCCGGTCAAAAGCTGTATGTTTCGCTTTTTTATTCTCCTTTGACCGAAGTTAACATGGATATTGACGGCCCGGATATCATGCAGTCTCATATCCTTACTGCCGATGATATTGAAAACGGGAAAACACTTACCTTGTCAGATATCAATCCGTCTGCAACAGAAGTATATGTCGGTGCTTTTGTGGATACTGACGATGATGGTCCGGGAGAGGGCGAACTCATTGAATGCTACAAGGATGTGGATTTCGTCGATGCTGTAAACGGAGATGCAGAGGCAACGAATGTGGCCGGGCAAACAGCGATAACCATTGACCTGGATATGGTATTAGTAGGGATGCCATAAAAGTAAGAATATATCAAAAAGTTGCTTTTGATTCTTTTAAACAGCGGCTGCCTTAATAAACAAGGCAGCCGCTGTTGTTTCTGCTCCTTATGTTCTACCTGAGCCCTTTTTATTTTCCGGCAGGAGTTTCCCTGAGGTCGCATATTCCGTTTTTGTTCTCATCAACAAAATTTGGTCCGCCGGGAGCAAGGCCCTTGCCCTGGCCGGGTCCCATACCACGACCCTGAGCCGGTCTCAATCCCCTGCCCTGGCCGGCTGCCATCCCCTGACGGCTGTAGGCTGCCCGGGCTTTCCCCATACCGTAACCCTTTCGGGCGTTCCGGCCTCTTAGCTCATAGTAGTCACAAATACCGTTGTTGTCAGCGTCAACATAAGTTCCTGCCGATGTCCGTGTTACGGCTTTCTGATCCTGTGCCGTGCTTTTTTCCTGTGCTGAAGCCATTGCAGTTGCAGCGACAATGGCAAGTGCTGTAATAAAAAGTTTTGTCTTCATAACCATAAAGTTTTGTTTGTAAAAATCATTAATTGTTTATCCGTCTGCCGCGTCCCCTTCCGTAAAGACTTCCCTGTCCGTATCTCCCGATCTGAATATCTGCAGCAAATATTTCCCCGAACATATTGTCGAGTTTTTCTTTTTGTTCCTTGTTACATATATCCTTGAAATTCATGTAATACCTGTATGTGTACTTTTTCAGTTCAGCATGCAGGAATCCGACAGAATCGGACAGCACATTCAGTCTTGCCGAATCGCTCAGGGGAGATGACATCTCATTCATCATAAGCTTCCGCAAATCATTCAGCTGAAGATTAATATCCCTGACATGCTGCCGGAAAGCCGGGTTGAATTCCCTGAATCTGTTCATCTGTTCAGCGCTCAGGTCAAGTTCATCCCTGAACCAGCGGCCGCTGAATCTGACTGATGCATTATCACCTCCTGTAATATCGCTTACAGGCATGTTGATTCCAGGGCGGGTTTCATGACGATGGTAAATTATTGTCAGAATTGTAGTAATATTCATTACTGCAAGCAGCGCTATTGCCCATATCATCATTCTGGTTCTATTTTCCGTCTTCATGATTTTGTCTCCTATTCAAGTGAAAGAAAATCAACAGATTCCAGCGACGCGTCATTAATAAGCGCGAATTCCACAGGTACCATTCCGGCATTTCCTGCAGGGCGTGACAAATTTCCAAGCATGATTCCGAAAAGAACAGCTGCAGCAAGCGACATTGTAATCAGAGCCGGCCGCAATATCCTTACACCCAGTGATGAGGTCTCAAGGCGCTCATCTTCAAGCCTTTCAATATGAGCCATAACTCTTGTTGCAAGGAACGGATCAGAATCCGTTTCTTTTTCAAGCTTTATCACCCTGTTTGCAAGAAGCTGAATCTCACTGAGTTTTTTGCATGAATCGCATGTTTCGAGATGCGATTCAAGCTGAGTCATCATACCGGCAGGCAGCTTGCCTTCCTGATACGCTTCCAGAATTTCCTGACATAACTGACAGTTCATTTTTAATTGGCTTTTATGGTTAGAAACAAAACTTATCATTTTCCTACGCTATTATTTATTTTTTTTCGGGATCCTGCCTGATAATTTCTCACGAAGGTTCTTTTTTGCACGATGCAAAAGCGCTTCCACCGCGCCTTCACTTGTTTTCATTATTTCTGCAATCTCCTTTTGTGACAGATCATCATATTTACTTAGTACAATGGCAGTCCGCTGCTTCTCCGGCAGACTGTCAAGTGCCCTCTGAAGCCATTGTGAATGTTCCTTTTTTATAATAATATTTTCCGGATCGTCTGTATCAAACAATTGTCCGGCCCCCGGACTATCGGAGCCAAACAAGGATTCAATCCGGTCGATAAAGGATATTCTGCCCGATCTTCTGACCTTATTCAAAGAAGCATTAACTGCAATTCTGTAAAGCCAGGTGGAAAAAGCCGATTTCATTTTAAAATCAGGTAATGACCGGTAAGCCTGAATGAAAACCTCCTGAGTCAGATCATCAGCATCTTCTTTGTTATGAACAAAACCCATACAGGTCCGGAAGACCATTTGCCGGTACTTCTCGACAAAGATCCTGAACTTGTCACTTTCACCCTGAAGGATGAGCTTTATTAATTCATTTTCATTCATCTCAAACTGATTCCGGAAATATGCCCTTAGGAATATTCCCGACATGGTTTAATTCCGGGCCGGAAAGAGTGCGAGGTGACCCGGAGGCCATTAAAGTCTGAAGCATGTAACTCCGTGCAGATTCGCGGTTTACTCCGTGTGATACCTGATTGAATTTTTTACCTGGCAAGCTATTATTTAATCCTTATTCCATACAATGAAGTTTCCGTTGTAACAAACAGAGTATTTCCGTCAGTTCCGCCGAAAGTCATCGACAATGGCCTTTCTTCAAGGTTTATCCTTCTCAATTCCTTTCCTGATCTGTCAAAAACAAAGATCTGTCCTTCCGCAATGTAAATATTTCCTTCCTTATCTGTCGCATTGGTGGTTTCACCCCTTGGACAAAACAGTTTTTGGTTCGACAGTATGCCCTTTGAATCGACATCCATTTCCAGGGTTCGTTTCTTGATTTCATCAGATACATAGACCTTTCCTCCGGGGACAGCAGGGAAAAGAGCGGCACAACGGCCTATGTCATAGGTTTCGGGAATGATTGTGACGCCGTCGGGAGCAATGAATGCCGAATCGGGATAATACTCGGCAGCAATGTCAAATGTATAGTGCCATCTGCTCGAAGGATAGAAAGCCCTGGCAATTTTTGTCAGTGTTGCCGTCGCTGTTCTTGGCATGGGTTTGAAGCTCTCATCGGGATTATCCGGATCAAATGATGCCGGGTAAGCAGCCCAGCCGCTGTTGCCGTATGAACTGTAAGCCGGATTGTCGTCAGGGAGCCATTTGACGGTTTCCTGCTTTCCTCCCACCATGTATCCGGGCTGAGGATCATACCTGAACACAGCCAGCAGATTATCCTCAGAGTCAGTTGCAAGAACAAAGGGCTGAAAGGGGTAGTCGGCTATTAGTTTCCCGCTGTTGGTCTCAACCGACCACTTGTAGATTTTTTTCATTCGTGTATCGCAAAAATATACATTCCCCTTGCTGTCATTGGTTATGCCTGTCAGGAAATCGAAGCCGGTCATCAGCTTCTCAGGTTTCCAGGGCAGGCCTGTGATCTGAAAATTGCCCTGCTCCTTTCCGCTTATGGTCAGTCTGGCATATTCCCAGGGATAAACAGGGATCTTCTTGTTGACATCATAAACAGTGAATTCGGTGTTAACCAGCTTTTGCGTGTAGTTCTTTACATTCCTGAATTCTATGTTCTCACAGTTCCACACCTGCACTGCAAAGCTTTTCGGGGTGTAGACCCTTATAACCCTGTAGTTCCAGAAGTTGGCAAAAAGCATGTTTCTGCAGCCCGACAGTTCAACGCTCTGGCACTCCTTCCCCTCACGGCTTTCTTCCTCAAGCTGAAAGGCATATAGTTTCCAGTTCGATATGTTTTCGAACCTGGCTTCATTCCTGACATGATGTTCGAGCGAGATTGCATAGATTCTGCAGGGTGTTGAGGAATTGCTGGCATAGAGTCCGCTTGCAGCGTAGCTGTTGGCTGTCCAGATATCCTTGATGGTACCTCCTCCGTTATTTGTGATCCAGAGGCTCCAGAACTGGTTATCCCAGGCAAGATCGAGTCCCTCTTCGCTTACAGGATTGTCGGGGGAGCTTGCAGCCCTGGGACCCATGCCGAAAGCAAGTGCGCCGCGCGGCCTGCCCTGTTGAGGCGGCCGGTTCTGCAGTCCCTGGTTTCCGGCTATTGGTGAAGTGTCCGGTTTTCTCATAGTTCCATGGCCGCCAACAAATTTGATATCGTTCATAAGAGAGCCTTCTCCGGCCATCCACTTGCAGCCGACGGCACGGTAGTTGATCCCTCCGGTGTTCAGTCCGATGCCATTGAGGATATCATCCCCTCCTTCCGAGGACTCCACAATGGGAACCGGCCCGCCGAAACCGCTGAATGCCGGCTCGCTTTCATTGATAATGAACTGGGTTCCCATGGGATGCAGACCTATCAGGGCGGTGCCGGGTCTCATTTTAAGGGTTCCGGTGATGTGGTACCATCCCTGGGGAACATATATGTTCTTATGCTGCGCGATTGCTTCCTCAAATATTTTGGTATCGTCTGTCACTCCATCGCCTGAGGCACCCAGTTCCTTTATGTTCACCCAGGTCTCCATTGGCGGAAGGGAAGGTATTTTTCGCCCGGGAGAAGCAGGAAATGCATCCAGAGGTTCGAAGTCCTTGATAGTCATGTATTCAGAACTCGTCTCCATGTCCTTCATGACCAGTCCGTAAGTAAAATCCTTCACGCGGTACATTTTCATCCCGGGCATTATCTTTTCACCGCTCTGGCGCATATGAGTCAGCACCGGGACATTCCTGCAAACAATATTCATAAGGTTCACCTGTGTGAGTGCATGCTGTTCCCTGCTTATTACAACGGCAGCTTCCTTAACATTGTCGAAAACACAATCTTCCATGAACAGCCGGTCGATGTCGTTTTCCCTAATCTCAACAGCCACCGGGACATTCCTTGCATGCATGTTGACGATTGCAAATCCCGTGTTATGACACTGGATAGCAGCTTTTTGCTGACCTTCAAAATAGGTGTCGACCATTGCAACAGGCCAGCTCGGAGAAGTTTGTCCGGCTATAATTCCATAATCACCTCCGTAGAACTTTACATTCTCCAGTTCGTTGCCGACTTCGGATATACCCGCCCTGGCCTTGCCGGTGTAAATGTTCATATGGCTTACAAATCCATGCTGGGCATAGTGTGTCCTGAGGGCAACCGCGATTGGATTGCCGTCCCCTATCCTGAGGTTGATATTTGAAATAGCGCTGTAGAAAGTACCGGCTCCCGCATCGCCGGCTTGTCTTCCTTCGCTTACAAGACCTCCGGTGAAAAAGATCATATATTTTTCGGGATAGGGACTTTCGGGATCAGTTGTCTGATATCCCGGAGAGTTGCGTGCAAGGATTATTTCAGGCCGTTCTCTGCCATATCCTATCAGCCTGACAGCAGGCGGGATATAAATGGTTTTGCTTATAAGATACTTTCCTTCCGGAAGGAAA
>JAAYQC010000233.1 GCA_012519515.1 Bacteroidales bacterium
ACATCGGGCACCACTTCTTCAAAACAAAGCCCTGGTAATAGATCGAGAAGATAGGATAAGGCACTGAAAGGGCAGCTAATATTGCCAATAAAGAAAGTCCTTCTCCCTGGGGAGACTGCAGAAGAAAGAGAAAACTGCCCGTGAAGTACACGAACCCGACATCGGCCCAACCGAACCACCCGAATACTTTTGATGCTTTATCATGAAGAACCGTGTTACAGTTTGTCGCCTTGTTAAGATGACAAAGCTTGTCCGTGAAAGCAAGATGAACTTCAAACTCGTGAAGGATCAGAAGGACAGACAGAACAATGCCGGCAATCTTAGTAAAAACCAGCGGCAGTATAACCTTGTTGTAAACACTCCCGCCCGCGGCAAAATTATTGTAAAACAAATAAATGATGAAAATAAAACAAGTCGCCAATGCCAAAGGTAGCATTGACTTATTAATAATTTCGTTCCTGATTTTGGCCCGATAATCCTTTTCGCCCGATTTTTCATCCGGATCAAGCACTATTACAGCACCGGAACAGCTGTCGAGAAACTCCTTACTGCCGGTTTTTCTTTTTTCGGTAAATGATGTATAATATGTAACCTGATCCTTTCCGGTACGCGTTACAAACCCTATCATACCCCCACCCTGATCAAAATGAACTATGTAAGGAGGTTGAAGATCCTCCAGTTCATTTACTTCATAACGGAGAGGATAATTTTCAATGTTCCACTCATTGAGAGTATCGCAGATACTTTTAAATGTTGGGTAATCGGGATGTGATTTAAGTGCTTGCTTCACAGTGCTTCCCGTGACATGCAGCCCATAATGTTTCACAGCGCGCTGAATGATACCGACTGTATTATCTTCCCTGGCTCGTTTCATATTTAACCTCCGGTTTTCTTTGTTTTAATAATGAATAAAAAAGGTTACGCATTTCTTCACCCATTGAAGCAGAGGTAAACCTTCTCTTAAAAGTCCCATATGAGTTTTCAGCAAGCCTGGCCCTTAAATCTTTGTTTGAAGCCAGAGAAAGAATCAATTCCGACATCTCTTCAACATTAAAAGCAATATCTCCTTCATCGCTGATAATGGGATTTATAAACAGGCACTCATCGTCTGATAATAATTCATCCAGACCGTTTATCCTTGACATGATTAGCGGTATCCTGTTAGCCATCATTTCAAGAACAGAATACGGGCAATGGTCATAAACTGATGGCACTATCCCGATGTCTGCTATCTTGTAGAATTCTGTTACTGTTTCCCTGGGTAAAAATCCCGTGTATGTCACTTTACCAAAACAGGATTGTATCCTTTTCTGGCAGTCCTGAATGCTACCCTGCCCGAGCATAACAAGCCTGAGACTGTTATTTTTTATGCATGCCTGCTCGAAAGCTTCCATGAGGTAATTAATACCTTTGCAAGCATCTATCCTGCCTGAAAAAAGCAGAATTATCTCATGCTCTCCAAATCCAAACCTCCTTCTGATTTCAGTTGTTTCCTTTTCTGAAACCTGATTATTATTTATTTGAGTAAGACCGTTTTTGATTACAGTTATTTTTTCTGAGCTGATGCCATATTCATTGACAAGGAAATCTTTCATATACCGGGTAACGGATATTATATGGTCTGATTGCCTGTACATCTCGCGTTCCTGAGATAATGTAAATTCTATATTGTTTTTTGGATTATCCAGATTCAGATTGGTTAGCTTCGCCTTGTTTCCTTCAAAAATCTGCTGCCATTGAGCGAAGTGAACAATGCTTATGCAAGGGTAATCATAACTTTCTTTAATTAATTTTATAATTGGCAGATCATCTATATAGTTGAATTGAAAAATAACCTGTCCCGTTTTTGGAACAAGATTTGATAATAACTTAACTACAGAATCTGCATATCTCTTTTCAGAACGGCTATTATGAGCAAAATGAAATAAGGGTCTTGGTATAATTGCTTCAATAAA
>JAAYQC010000072.1 GCA_012519515.1 Bacteroidales bacterium
CAATGGTCCGCTTTCAATCGAATGGGAAGACAGCGGTATGGACAGGGAGTATGGCGCGGCTGAAGCCTGCGAGTTTGTGAAATCGATTGATTTCCCTGCCTCGGATATTGCTTTTGATTCAGCATTTGACAAATAAGGGAAAGAAAAGAATTACACGGAACAGCACAACAATAAAAAAACGAATAAAAGTAAATGAATATGAAAAAGATCAGAATGGGAATGACCGGAGGCGGTTTTGGAGCATTCATTGGAGATGCCCATCGCAGAGCCTCGCGCATATGCAACGATTTCGAACTTGTTTGCGGAGTCTTTGATGTTGATTATGAGCGTAGCAAGGCGTTTGCCGCGAAAGAGGGTATCGATCCGGCCCGCTGTTATGAAAATGTCGATGCCATGATCGAAGGCGAACTTAAACTGCCTGCCGATGTAAGGATGCAGTCTGTATCAATTGTAGTGCCCAACGCCCTTCATTTTCCGTTTGCAAAAAAGTTTCTTCAGAATGGATTCCATCTTGTTTGCGAGAAGCCTATGACCATGACCGTGGAGGAGGCTGAGGAACTGGAAAGGCTTGTTGCCTCAACGGGGCTGACCTTTGCACTTACTCACACCTATACCGGGTATCCTATGGTAAGGCAGATGCGTGATCTGGTGGCCAAAGGAGTGCTGGGAACAATACAACGCATTGATGCACAGTACTACCAGGGATGGATCAATTCAATCATCCATGGCACCGACAGCAGGATCACCGGTGTATGGAGGCTCGATCCCAAACATGCCGGGGTAAGCAGCTGCATGGGCGACATAGGGGTTCATGCCTTCAACCTGATTGAATACACCACGGGACTCGAAATAAAGGAGATCCTGTCGGACCTGAGCAGTGTAAAAGATGATATAAGTCTTGACCTTGACGGTACAGTTCTTCTCAGGTTCGGGGGAAAGCTGAAGGGAGTCATCAGGTCCAGCCAGGTATGCGGAGGCGAGGAGAATGGACTGACAATTGCCATTTACGGATCGAAGGCCAGTCTGAAATGGAGTCAGGAAGACCCGAATTACCTTTATATGCTGAGCGACACCGAACCCACCAGGATATACAAGCCTGCACACGGTTACAATGAGAAACTGGCCGAGGAAAGCCACACGATGCCTTCCGGGCATCCCGAGGGTATCTATGAAGCTCTTGCCAACATCTATAAGGGAACCGCGAAATCGATAAGGGGAGAAAAATTCAATCCCGGTGAGTTTCCGACGGTTCACGACGGGGTCAGGGGAATGAAATTCATTCACGCCGTTGTTGAATCAAACAAAAAAGGCAACGTCTGGATCAGTATCTGAAACCGGACTGAAAGCCGGACTGAAAGCCGGGCAGAAAAAGTTCCGCTTTAAACAATATACCGGCAGCCTGACAAAAAGGCTGCCGGTTTTTATTTTCGCTTCCGGCGAAGCAGGAAATAACCGGCGGTCAGCACTACAACAAGCAGTACAATAACTGAAATCAGTATAGTACTGTTGTCAATGGCCCCGGTGATACTTGAAAGCATAGGCTGTTTCATTTTTATCCGATGAATGGATTCCCCGTTCAGAATCTTTTTGTATAGCCATGACAGTAGGGCGTTTTACCGTTCTTAAAATAGTAGTCCTGATGATAATCCTCTGCATCCCAGAACTCGGAAGCCTCTGTTATGGCTGTGGCAACCCTGAGACCTTTCGATTTAAGAATTCCGATGTATTTGACAGCAAGCTGTTTCTGCTCATCATTCATATAAAAGATCTCCGATCTGTACTGGTCGCCGACATCCGGTCCCTGGCCGCCCACCTGGGTGGGATCGTGAATTTCAAGGAAAAGCTTGAGGAGTGTTTCATACGATGTAAGTTTCGGGTTATAAATCACCTTTACCACTTCCGCGTGACCAGTTTTCCCGGTACAGACCTCATGGTATGAGGGATTTCTTACATGTCCCCCCATAAAGCCCGAAGTGACGGAAACTACACCTGGAGCCTTCTGGAGAAAATACTCAACCCCCCAGAAGCAGCCGCCTGCAAACACTGCAGTTCCGTACCTCCCGGGTTCAAGTTCCGACGGAACAAAATCGAGAGAGACTGAATTGACGCAATGCCTGATATTTTTCGCGGTAAAGTGCTCACCCGTGAAAACATGTCCGAGATGAGCTCCGCAGGCGGCACATACTATTTCAGTTCTTCTCCCGTCAGGATCGGGAAACCTGTTGACAGCTCCTTCAATTTCATCGTCGAAACTGGGCCAGCCGCAGCCGGAATTAAATTTGGAAGAAGATTTATACAGGACTGCTCCGCATTTTTTGCAGATATAACTGCCCCTGGCGCTATGATCGTTATATTTGCCGGTGAAGGGTGCTTCCGTTCCTTTCTTTTCAATTACCCGAGCTTCCTGTTCCGACAGCCTGTTGTACGAAAGCTTCTCCTGTGAAAAAGAGTTCATGCTCATGAATACTGCTAATAATAATATGATTAATAGTTCCTTCATCACAAATGATCATGTGATTCATACAACAAAAATGCAAAAAATATGTTTTGTATATGGTACAAAACCATGTCATAATTTGTTTGTATTTCTTTTTGCGAACAAAATATTCCGGCATGGAAGTTGTTTATTAAATGATTGTTTTACTTTTGTGTCATATTAAAAGCAAGGTTTTATGAAGAAGTTTGCTGTAATCCTGCTCGTCTGTGTGATCACTGCAATTTTTGCCGGAGCCTGCAATAAAAAAGCGTGCCCGGCATATGCTGAAGCTAAGACGGAGCAGGCAGGGAACATCGGCTGAAAATCGTATTAGCCTGGTTTCTGGTCCTGTGAGTTAGCATATGGCAATGAAGAAGCTGCTTATTATTTTTTTTGTTGGACTTGGCATTATTCCCTTATTCGGACAGGGTGAAATTGACGAGCAGCAGAAGATTTTCTTCAGAAATGAGAGATCGTTCGGGTTTCTGCTCAATTCCGATGGTTTCGGCATAAGCTTCCGTGAAGCGAAGAGGCTCAATTACCGGAATAAAAAATATTTCGAGATTGAAATGGGAACCATCAAGCATCCCAAGGAATACAGGGATAGAAATCCCTATTACCAGACGCCCGGCACTTTTGTTTACGGGAAAATGAATTTCCCATTTTATCTAAGGGGCAGCTACGGTTTCCAGCACGAGATGTTCCATAAAGCCGATCTGGGAGGTGTTGCCGTGAGGTACTTCATTTCCGGAGGGCCATCCCTGGCGATCTACAAACCCATATATTACAAAGTCCTTTACCCTGTATCGAACTACGAGTTTCAAATAGTGGAAGAAAAGCTGGATGTCATTACACATCCGCCCTACGACATATACAGCAGGGCCTCTTTCACAAAAGGCCTCAGTGAAATGAAACTCATTCCCGGTGTTTACGGCAAGGGAGGCCTTAGTTTTGAGTACAGCAAGGAAGAAAAAATTATTCATGCTGTTGAAGCCGGGCTTGTCCTTACTGCTTACCCCCAGGAAATCCCGATTATGGCAACCGCCGATAACAAAGCTATATATTTCTCATTGTTTGTAAGTTACAGATTCGGGTTGGTTATTGATCCCTTGAATCCCGAGACCAACAAAATATCCTATATCTTCAGAAGGAAGAGAGCTCCTGCAAATTATTAACATGCGGTCGTTTCCACGAAAAAATTCCGTATCTTCGTGCGTTTAAAAATTATTAACCCTTAATGATATAGTTATGTCAAAGATTAAAGTTGGAATCAATGGCTTTGGCAGGATTGGCCGACTGGCTTTCAGGGCTGCCTGTAAGAGGAATGATATTGATATTGTTGGTATAAATGACCTCCTCGACGTGAATTACATTGCATACATGCTCAAGTACGACACCATGCATGGCAGGTTTGACGGTACGATTGAAGTGAAGGACGGCAAACTGGTGGTTAACGGGAAGAGCATCCGTGTAACGGCCGAGAAAGATCCCGCCAACCTGAAGTGGAATGAAGTCGGTGCCGACTATGTACTTGAATGTACAGGATTTTTCCTCACCAAAGAGGCCGCCATGGGCCATATCAAGGCCGGAGCAAAGCACGTTGTAATGTCAGGTCCTTCGAAAGACGACACCCCGATGTTCGTTATGGGAGTGAACCAGGAGAAGTACACGGCCGACATGCAGTTTGTATCAAACGCTTCCTGTACCACCAACTGCCTGGCACCGGTAGCAAAGGTTCTTAACGACAAGTTTGGAATCGTTGAAGGTCTTATGACAACCGTTCATGCAACCACGGCCACCCAGAAAACAGTTGACGGACCGTCGAGCAAGGACTGGAGAGGCGGCCGTGCAGCATCGGGCAACATCATTCCCTCTTCGACCGGCGCAGCCAAAGCTGTAACAAAGGTTATCCCCGAGCTTAAGGGAAAACTGACAGGAATGGCTTTCAGGGTTCCCACCCTCAACGTATCGGTTGTCGATCTTACCTGCCGTCTTGAGAAGGCAGCCTCATACGATGATATTAAGAAGGCAATGAAAGATGCTTCGGAAGGACCTCTTAAAGGAATCCTGGGATATACCGAGGAAGACGTTGTTTCGAGCGATTTCATGGGTGATCCGCGCACCTCTGTCTTCGATGCCAAGGCAGGTATAGCGCTTAATGACAATTTCGTAAAAATAGTAGCCTGGTACGACAATGAATGGGGTTATTCATGCAAGCTTCTCGACCTGGTAGCCCATATGGACACTGTTAAATAAATAACAGTACCTTATATATAATAAAAACAGGAGGAAAATAAAGCTTTCCTCCTGTTTTGTTTCTCTCCCGCCCTATTCGTAGTGGAGAGCCTCAATAGGATCAACATTGGCAGCCTTTACTGCCGGGGCGTATCCTGAGACGACCCCGACAATAAAGCAAACCAGTATTCCCATGAAAACCCACAGCCATGGAACTACGAAACTTGACCGTAGCATCGTGGATACCGCGTTGCCAATTATTATTCCAAGGATAATACCGAAAATCCCTCCCATCTGGCCTATCAGTATCGATTCAAAAAGGAACTGGAATTTTATTGTTTTGGGCTTTGCTCCCACGGCTTTCCTCACCCCTATTTCACGGGTCCGTTCAGTTACCGAGACAAGCATGATGTTCATCAGGCCGACTGCAGCTCCGAAAAGGGTGATAATTCCGATGAGAGTGGCGGCAAGGGTTACATACCTTATATTCTTGAGAAGCATATTAAGAATGGTATCGCTTTTCACTATATTGAAATCGGACTCGTCTTTGGGAGCCAGGTTCCGGACAATCCTGAACATACCTTCGGCCTGTCCTGTCAGAACATCCAGATTGACAGGGTTCAGCGGCATTATAGTAATATTGAAGTTCATGTTTGGCCGTGAAAAATACTGTCTTGCTGTCGAAACAGGCATCAGGCAGATATTGTCGTCCGACATCTGGCTGGCTCCTTTGCTTTTGAGAACGCCGGCAACCTGAAGCTTAAGTCCGGCAAGCGATACATCCTGACCAACAGGATCGAGCCCTGTTGGGAAAAGATTCGAAACAATATCCGACCCCAGGAGTACCAGCCGCCTGTTCATTTCGATATCATCAGGACTGAAATTCCTTCCTCTTTCTATTTCATAACCCGATACTGCCAGGTAATTCTCATCAACGCCAACCAGACTGACATTCGGGTTGGTCTCCTCCGAACCATATTTAACAGTCGACATTGAAGTCGCGTTAAAGGAAATAGATACCCAGGCCGGTTCGTTGAACGTCTTTCTGAACTCCATAGCCTGCCTGTAGGTGATGGTCGAGTGATTTCGCATCCTCTGCCTATCATTGCCTGCCTGAATGTTCATGCCGCGCGAGGTAATTGTGAAGGAGTTGGCTCCCATCAGAGTAAACTGGGAAGTGAGCGACGACTTGATAGCATCAATAGCAGTAAGTATACCGACAAGAGCCATTATTCCGAAGGCTATGATGCACATAGTAAGGACAGCCCTCACCTTATTCGACCTGATTGCCCTGACAGCAATTTTAAGATTATCCTTGAAAATCCCGATGCGTTTTACCAGATTCATTTCCTCAGTTCTTTATCTGCTCCAAAAAAAATAAAAGTACATTATTTTTCAATTGGTCAAAAAAACATCAAATATAATTAACTGTTTAGTTGCAAAACTAAGTTATTCGTTTTATATTTGCAGAAAGGGATTTCGGTTTATTGGCTGAAAGAAGCCGGAAAACATTAAACGACAGAAAACATGAGAGAACTAACACGTGCAGAGGAACAGGTAATGCAAATCCTCTGGAAAATCAAAAAAGGATTTGTCAAGGATATTCTTGAGCATATTGACGAACCCAAACCGGCATACAACACGGTAAGCACAATTGTAAGGATACTTCAGGACAAGGGCTTTGTGTCGCACAAGGCCTATGGCAGGACTCATGAGTATTTTCCCCTCATTTCGAAGAGCGATTACTCAAAAGCTCACCTCAACAATTTCGTAAAGAACTATTTTTCTAACTCCTTCGAAAAAATGGTAAGTTTTTTTGCCCGGGAGAAGGGTATTTCGGTTGCGGAGATGGGTGAGATAATGCGGATTATGGAACAAGAAATCAAAAAACAAAATTCTGAGATATGAACCCACTATTAATTTACACGGTCAAAACTGCAGTTTACCTTGCATCGTTTTATCTGGTATTCCGGATATTCCTTCACCGCGATACTATGCACAGCCGGAACAGGGCATTCATCATTCTTTCTGTTCTTGCGTCAATAGTTCTTCCGCTGATCACAGTGCACACGAGCAAACCCCTGAATTTTATTGATACCGGGAAATTTCTTTCCGATCTTTCCATCACGGGCGGCGAAAGCGCAACAAGCCCGGTCGGAAATGCTGTCGTTCCGGTTTCAGTTATCATTAAATGGGTAAGTATTATATATGTGGCAGGGCTTCTGTTTTTCCTTGCGAAATTTGCCGTCGACCTGGCAGAACTGATATTACTTATCGTCAGGAAAAGGAGCGGCAACTCGAACCTTATAAGGCTGCAGGGGCTTAGGACATCGGGTTTTTCAGCCCTTGGTCACATATTTGTCAGCGACGGTCTGACACAACGTGAAGAGGATGAAATAATACGCCACGAGCAAAATCACCTAAGGCATAATCACTCCACCGACATAATTTTCATTGAGTTAGTCAAGGTTCTTCAGTGGTTCAACCCGGCCATTTATCTTTTTAAAAAGTCACTCCGGGCAGTCCATGAATATCAGGCCGATCAGGAATGCATAAGCGAGGGGGCCTCAGTAAATGATTACCAGAAGATACTTCTGAATCAGGTTTTCAAATCGCGGGTATTCAGGATTTCAAATAGTTTCGCGAACCCCTCTATGGTAAAACAACGGATGATGATGATGTCGAAGAAGCCCACGCGCTCACTCGCGAATCTGAAACTATTGATAGTCATACCTGTCACGGCTTTTGTTCTGCTTGCATTCTCCACCTGCACGGAACAGAACAGCCATACCCGTGTAACACAGCAAGAAATGGCCCCCCCTGCTTCGCCTGTTTCCGACACCAGGGCTGAGGTGCAGGAAAAATCAGACACCGAACCATACGTCGTGGTCGAAGAGATGCCAATGTTCCCGGGAGGCGAAATGGCCCTTCTGAAGTTTCTTGCTGATAACATAAACTACCCCGAATCGGCAAAGAAAGCAGGCATAGAGGGAAAAGTCATTGTCCGATTCTGCATTGACGAAGAAGGCAGGACGAGCCTGGTAAGCGTCCTCAAGGCAGTCGACCCTGATCTGGATGCAGAAGCAATAAGGGTTGTAAGCGCGCTTCCCCGCTTCCAACCGGGTCGCCAGAGTGGAAAACCTGTCCCTGTCTGGTTCATGCTACCCGTCAGTTTTGCCCTTAAATAACTGTACTACAGCACAACCGTGATCACTGGCTGAGTTTGCCATAACCTGGGGGGAATAAGTTTATTGCTTCCTTATTTATAATTCCCGGTTTGCAGAAACAGGCTTGAATAAGAAAACCTGTCGTTGTTTCGCTGTATTTGATAAATTTGCTTTCTCATACCATTTAACAATGACACTTGCTGAAAGGATAGAAAGCTTTTCCGAACTGGGACAGATCATCAGGGATTCTCTCGGGGGGAAAAAAGGGAAATACGGGGAGAACCTGGAAAAACTTATTCAAAACCAGCAATTCCGGAACGGCTGGTTTACCCCGCGGAATGTGGAATTTGCACTCAGAACCGTTGCTGAGGCACTCAGCTACAATACACTGCTGAAATGGACGGAAAGATATCCCGCGCTTGAAGAACAGTCGCAACCCCGGAATGTTGCCGTTATCATGGCAGGAAATATCCCGCTTGTTGGTTTTCATGATTTCCTTTCTGTTCTGATCTCGGGCAACAGGATAATTGTCAGGACCAGTTCAAAGGATCCGGACCTGATAGTCTTTATAGGTGATATCCTGGGTGATATCAACCCTTCATTCAGGGAAAGGATCATATTCACCGACGGGCTGCTGAAGAAATTTGATGCGGTTATAGCCACGGGGAGCGACAATTCATCAAGATACTTTGAGTATTATTTCGGGAAATATCCCCATATCATCCGGAGGAACAGGAACAGCATCGGCATAATCGAAGGGAATGAGACGGGCGCGGAGCTTTCAGGGCTGGGGGACGATATCTTTCTGTATTTCGGCCTGGGCTGCAGGAGCGTATCAAAGATTTGGGTGCCTAAGGGATATGATGTAAAAGCCCTGGCGGAATCATGGAGCGAATACGCTTATCTGATCAATCACAACAAGTACGCGAACAATTACGATTACAACAAGGCCATCCTCATAGTGAACAGGGATAAATACATTGACACCGGCTTCCTGCTTTGCCGCGATGACAGCAGGCTTGCCTCGCCGGTTTCAGTGCTTCATTATGAATACTATAATTCAACCGACGCCGTTATCAGGGAAACAGAACTTTTAAGAGACAGTATCCAGTGCATTGCCGGCAGGAACCACACCCCTTTCGGAAGGACTCAGATGCCTGAACTGTGGGATTATGCAGACGGTGTTGACACTCTTGAATTTCTTCTAAAAAAAAATTGATCAGAGATATTGTAATGTAAAAAATATTATATTGCAGCAATCGAATCACAACAGGATATGGTATATAAATTTGTTGTATTATCGGATGAAGATGAGTCATTTGTGAGGGAATTTGAATTCCTTGACTCGCATACTTTATTGGATTTTCATAATGTTATTCAGGAAGAGCTTGAATATGACAAATCACAGATGGCTTCATTCTATCTTTCCACCGACAACTGGGAGAAGGAAGAAGAGTTCACTCTTTTCGATATGGGAACGGGTTCATCGACCATGGATTCAGCGATCCTGGAAGAGATAATCTTCCGCAAGAACCAGAAATTGCTTTATGTTTTCGATTTCTTCAATGACAGGGCCCTGTTCGTGGAATGTACCGGGGAGGCCGAGGAAATTGATGACCGCGATTACCCGATATGCACCAATTCAAAGGGAATTCCTCCCAAGCAGGTTGTTTTTGGAAGCAGTTCGCGCAAACTGTACAACAACATCATTGTTTCGGACGATGATGATGATGATGACGACGATGACGAATTCTTCCTCGATGATGATGATGATGATCCCCTGTCAGGTTTCGACAGTTCCCAGGCTCTTGACGAAGACGATTAGTCTTCGCCTACCGGAGTTGAATGAATAATTTCCTTATAGTTTTGCTTGGCCCGACGGGAGTCGGCAAAAGTGATATTGCCGTTGAGATCGCCTCTCATTTCGGAATTGAGATCATTTCGTCCGATTCAAGGCAGTTCTACAGGGAAATGACCATAGGAACAGCTGTCCCGGAGCCTGCTCTCCTGGCACGGGTAAAACACCATTTCATACAATTCATTTCGATCAGGGACTATTACAGTTCAAGCCTTTACGAAAGAGATGTACTTGCACTGCTTCCCTCCCTTTTCAACCGAAGCGGGGCAACCTTGATGACCGGAGGTTCTGGATTATACATTGACGCCGTTTGCAGGGGGATCGATGATATTCCGGATACGGATCCGGCTGTCAGGAAAAAACTCAACGAGAAATACCGGGCTGAAGGGATCGAAAGCCTCAGGACCGATCTGCGGCTGACCGATCCGGATTATTACTCCCGGGTTGACCTCAGGAATCATCAACGGATCATAAGGGCTCTGGAGATTTTTGAAAGCACAGGCAGGAAATATTCGGAATTCCTTACACACAGAAGCGTTGAAAGGGATTTCAGTATAATAAAAGTCGGGCTTGTCAGGGAGAGGAATGAACTTTATGAAAGGATCAATTCAAGGCTTGACCGGATGATGGAAGACGGGCTGGAGGAAGAAGCCCGCGGATTATTTGAATTACGCGGACTTAGCCCGCTCAAGAGTGTCGGGTACAGTGAGTTGTTCGACTTTTTTGAAGGCAGGATCTCAAGGGAAAGAGCTATTGAGCTGATTAAACGAAACAGCAGGAGATATGCCAAACGACAGATGACCTGGTGGAACAGGGACAGTGGCATTACCTGGTTTCACCCCGGTAATATAAGCGAGATCATATCGCACATTGAGCGGGAAACAGGCAGATAGATAATCCGGCTTGCCTATTCAGCAAAAAGCTTCAGTTTTCTGATAGCTTCCTCAGGATCGGGAGAAGCGAACACGGCATTGCCCGCGACCAGAACATTCACTCCCGCCTCAACAAGTTCGCGGGCATTGCCGGTATCCACCCCACCGTCGACCTGGATCATGACATTGTAGCCTCCCCTGCCTGTCATCTCCGATAGCTCCCTTATCTTTACAAAGCTTTCACCGATGAATGACTGTCCCCCGAATCCCGGGTTTACAGTCATGATCAGTACCATATCTATAGATGGAAGTATATTCTGAAGCAGGGATACCGGAGTATGGGGATTGATTGCCACGCCGGCCTTCATTCCAAGTCTGCGGATCTCCGAGACTGTCCTGTGAAGATGAGTGCATGCCTCATACTGGACTGTAAGGATATCTGCCCCGGCATCACGAAAGCGCGACAGATACCTGTCGGGATCCATTATCATCAGGTGAACATCAAGCGGCTTTTCGGCAATCTTTTTTATATGCTCCACGACAGGAAGTCCGAAAGAAAGGTTGGGGACGAACATTCCGTCCATAATATCACAGTGTATCCAGTCGGCATGGCTCCTGTTCAGCATTCGGATATCCTTGCCAAGGTTAAGAAAATCAGCTGCAAGCAATGAAGGTGAAACAAGGTGGTTCATGAAAGCGGTTTTAAGCAAATATAGGAACAAAAAACTAACCCAGGTAGGTCTTCAGGATTTTGCATCTCGTGGTGTACTGTATCCTTTTTAGTGCCCTTTCCTTGATCTGGCGCACTCTTTCGCGTGTAAGGTTCAGTTCCTCTCCTATTTCCTCAAGGGTGTAGGGATGTTTCATTCCCAGGCCGAAATATAGTTTCAGGACTTTTGCCTCCCTTTTCGAGAGGGTGTTCAGTGCACGTTCGATTTCCCAGGCGAGGGATTCTTTTATCAGGTTTTTATCGGGACTCGCGGCATCGGTATTTTGCATCACATCGTACATATTGTTCTCGTCCTCGTTGCTTATCGGGGCATCCATGCTTATTGTACGGTGGTTTGTTTTCAGTGATTCCTTGACATCTTCCGGAATCATTTCGAGCAAATCGGCGATCTCCTGCGACGAAGGTTCCCTCTCGAATTCCTGTTCGAGCCTGGCAAAAGCCTTGTTTATCCGGTTTATTGATCCGATTTTGTTTACTGGAAGTCTGACTATCCTTGTCTGTTCAGCCAGCGACTGAAGGATTGACTGCCTGATCCACCATACGGCATAGGAGATGAATTTGAAACCTCTTGTCTCGTCGAAGCGCCGGGCAGCCTTCATAAGACCCATGTTGCCTTCGTTGATAAGGTCGGGCAGACTCATGCCCTGGTTTTGATACTGCTTGGCTACCGAAACGACGAACCTGAGGTTTGCCCTGACCAGTTTGGCGAGGGCTTCGGAATCACCCTGTTTTATCCTTCTTGCAAGTGCAACTTCTTCCTCCGGGCCGATAAGATCAACCTTTCCAATCTCCTGTAAATATTTGTCAAGGGACGGGGTATCACGGTTAGTGACCTGCTTTGATATTTTAAGCTGACGCATTGCCACCGGAAAAAGACAGTTAATTACCAAACAGAGGGATCAGACACAATTTTAATAAAAAATTCAACTAAAAAATCAATACATGAAAAATATTTTTGTAAAATCCCCATAAAAGAATTATTTTTACGCACTTTTATTTACAGAAGTGAGTTATCCTGATAATATCCAGTTTATTTTTTTACGAATCTTTTTTATATAATCATTGGGATTATTATTTATTTTGCTATTATTGTGCCGGTTTTCTCGCCGGCTCAGATTCATTTACTAGTCTGGTTATCCGATAACAAACATTAAAATCTCTTTATCTACATTCTATTTTAATCATGTATGACATTCTTGAGTTAAGCAGTAAGCTGCTGCCCGAATTGCGGGAGATAGCTAAAGGACTTAAAATCAAAAGGCCGGAGTCTTTAAAAAAGCAGGATCTGATATATAAAATTCTTGATCAACAGGCAATTGAAGCCACTGAAAAAAAGAAAGTCAGTATTCAGGAAAATAAAGCTTCAGGCAAGACTCCCGACCATCCCGTTCAGCAAAAGGAAAAACAGGTTCAGAGGAGGGGGAAAAGGCCCCGGACTGTCAAGCCGGCGCCGGCCCGGGCTGCTGAATCGGTCATTTCAGTTTCTCCTGAAGGAGTCAGAATACCTGAAACGGCTCCGGGCGAGCGCAGGGAATATGAACGCCGGCCTGAAAGAAGCGAAGAAAAGCCTGATCTTCCCAAAACCGCTGAGAAGCCTAAAGAAGAAGTCAGGCCACAGAAGTGGCAGCAGCGTGATCAGAATTTCCGCGACAGGAAAGACGGAAAGTCTTCATTTGAAAAGAAAACTCCGCCCAGGGAAGAAAAGAAAACCGAGGCGATTGTTGACAACACTATTCCCCTGGGTGATGACGCTCCTCTCATTGAAGAAAGCAAATCCCCGGCTAACACCGTCGATGAGATAATAACCGAACCGGCCGTCAAGGAGCAGGCACCTGAAGTGCAGCCCGTGAAAGAGGATAAAAAGGAAAAACCATACGAATTCGAAGGTATAGTATATAACACGGGGGTCCTCGAGATAATGCCCGACGGATATGGTTTTCTCAGATCGCCCGATTACAACTATCTGAACTCTCCCGATGATATCTATGTTTCGCAGTCACAAATCAAGCTTTTTGGCCTGAAGACAGGCGATACCATCATGGGTTCGATACGTCCTCCCAAGGAAGGAGAGAAGTATTTCCCGCTTATAAAGGTTGACGAGATCAACGGAAGGAGTCCCGACTTCATCCGCGACAGGGTGCCCTTCGATTTTCTCACTCCCCTTTTTCCCAACGAGAAATTCACATTATGCACTCCGGGCGAAGGCTCTCTGTCAGTTCGGGTTATCGATATGTTCTGCCCTATAGGCAAAGGACAGAGAGGACTGATAGTTGCCCAGCCAAAGACCGGTAAGACGATACTGCTTCAGGAGATTGCCAATGCAATAGCAAAGCATCATCCCGAAGTTTACCTTATGATTCTGCTTATTGACGAGAGGCCTGAAGAAGTGACCGACATGGCCCGCAACGTGAAGGCTGAAGTCATTGCCTCCACCTTTGATGAGCCTGCTGAAAGGCATTGCCGTATTGCCAACATAGTTCTTGAAAAGGCAAAGAGACTTGTTGAATGCGGTCATGATGTTGTAATACTGCTCGACTCGATCACCAGGCTTGCAAGAGCGTTCAACACCACGGCACCGGCTTCGGGCAAGGTATTGTCAGGTGGTGTCGATTCGAATGCTCTTCATAAACCGAAGCGTTTCTTCGGTGCAGCCAGGAACATCGAAAACGGAGGATCGCTCACCATCATTGCCACCGCTCTTACCGAGACCGGATCAAAGATGGACGATGTGATCTTTGAAGAATTCAAGGGTACGGGCAACATGGAGCTTCAGCTCGACAGGAAGCTCTCGAACAGAAGAATATTCCCCTCTATTGACATTCCGGCTTCCAGCACGAGGCGTGAGGATCTCCTCCTCAACAAGAACATGCTTCAGAAGATATGGGTGCTCAGAAACTATCTTACGGACATGAACGGTGTGGAAGCAATGGAATTCCTGCGCGACAGGCTGCTGCAGAGCAAGTCGAATGAGGAGTTCCTGATTTCAATGAACGGCGGATAACAACCGGAAAATTTTGTAACTTTGCACTTTCGTTTGAAAATCATATTTAATTAAACATATTATTCAATAACATGGGAAAGAAAAAGTTCATTACATGCGATGGCAATCAGGCTGCATCGCATATTGCATATATGTTTAGCGAAGTCGCTTGCATATATCCTATCACACCATCATCGACAATGGCCGAGTATATTGACGAATGGGCTGCCAACGGATTGAAGAACATATTCGGTGAGACGGTCAGGGTTGTCGAGATGCAGTCGGAAGGCGGAGCTGCCGGTGCCTTGCATGGTGCCCTGCAGACCGGAGCGCTTGCTTCCACCTTTACCGCCTCCCAGGGTCTCCTACTGATGATCCCTAACATGTACAAGATAGCAGCTGAGCTCCTCCCCGGAGTATTGCACGTCAGTGCCAGGACTATCGCCGCGCATTCACTTTCAATATTCGGCGATCACAGTGACATATACGCTACCCGGCAGACAGGCTTTGCATTCCTTGCAAGCGGCAGCGTACAGGAGATTATGGACCTTGCCGGTGTTGCTCACCTGACAGCTATCAAATCAAGAATACCCTTCGTTCATTTCTTCGACGGTTTCCGTTCTTCCCATGAAATTCAGAAGATTGAAGCTATCAGCATGGAAGACATGAAGAAGCTCATCGACTGGGATGCAGTTGCAAGATTCCGGAATAATTCACTCAACCCCGAACATCCGGTAATGAGGGGAACTGCCCAGAACCCTGATATCTTCTTCCAGGCCAAAGAAGCTATAAACAAGTTTTATGAGCCTGTTGCCGACATTGTCAATTCATACATGGCTGAAATAACCAGGCTTACCGGAAGAGAGTACAAGCCTTTCACATATTACGGCGATCCTGAAGCAGAGAACATTATTGTTGCAATGGGTTCCGTTACCGAAACAACCAAGGAAGTAATCGATCACCTGAGAGCAAAAGGAGAAAAAGTTGGTCTTTTAACTGTCCATCTTTACCGTCCCTTCTCCTCAAAGTATTTCTTCGATGTATTTCCGAAGTCTGTTAAGAAAATAACAGTGCTCGACAGGGCGAAAGAGCCGGGAGCACCGGGAGAACCTCTTTACCTCGACATAGTTGACCTGTTCTACGCTACTGACAAGAAACCATTAATCATCGGAGGCCGCTACGGACTGAGTTCAAAGGATACCACACCGAGCCAGATCCTCTCGGTATTCGAGAATATGAAATTGAAGGAACCGAAGCATCACTTCACTGTTGGTATCGTTGATGATGTAAGTTTCACTTCACTTCCTGTTCTTCCTGAAATCAATGTTTCTCCGGCAGGAACCTTTTCAGCCAAGTTCTATGGTCTGGGATCCGACGGAACAGTTGGAGCCAACAAGAACTCCATCAAGATAATAGGTGAAACGACCGACAAATATTGTCAGGCGTATTTTGCATACGACTCCAAGAAGTCGGGCGGTATCACCATATCGCATCTTCGTTTCGGCGACTCACCCATACGCTCGCCGTATTATGTAAACACACCTGATTTTGTTGCCTGCCACGTGCCTTCATACATTGACAAATACGACATGCTGAAAGGTCTTAAGAAAGGTGGAACTTTCCTTCTGAACTCGATATGGGATGCAGAGGAAACCAGGGAACGCCTTCCCGATCATATGAAGAAATACCTTGCAGAGAACGATATCGATTTCTATATTATAAATGCTACCGACATTGCAGCTGAGATTGGACTCAGAACGAGGACCAACACTATTATGCAGGCGGCATTCTTCAAGGTGGCAAATGTCATCCCCTATGAAAAAGCAGAAGATGAAATGAAGAAATTCATTTACAAGAGCTATGGAAGAAAGGGTGATGAAGTTGTCAAAATGAACTACGCGGCTGTCGACAGGGGAAGCGGCGTTACCAGGGTTGAGATACCTGCCGAATGGGCACAAATTGAAATTAAGAAGCAGAAAGACACCAGGGATATACCTGAATTCATCCGTGAAGTGATGGAACCCATCAACGCCCTCAAGGGTGACGATCTTCCTGTCAGCACGTTTGTTGGAAGAGAAGACGGAACCTTCCCTTCGGGCACCAGCGCCTACGAAAAGCGCGGTATCGCGGTTAATGTTCCTGAATGGCAGCCCGATGAGTGTATACAATGTAACCAGTGCTCATATGTTTGTCCTCATGCAGCCATTCGTCCTTTCCTTCTTACCGAAGAAGAACTGGCAAATGCTCCCGAGGGTACAAAAACAATTCAGGGTATTCCCGGCGCACTCAAAGCCTACAGGTTCAGGATTCAGGTCAGCGTTCTCGACTGCACAGGCTGCGGCAACTGCGCCGATGTATGTCCGGCCAAAAACAAGGCCCTTATCATGAAGCCTCTTGAAAGTCAGATGGAGGAAACCACCCGCTGGAATTACCTTCACGATAAGGTGGGTTACAAGGATAATGTGGTTGACAAGTTCCAGAATGTCAAGAACAGTCAGTTCGCACAGCCATTGTTCGAATTTTCGGGTGCATGTGCAGGCTGCGGTGAAACACCGTATCTCAAAGCCATAACCCAGCTTTTCGGCGACCGTATGATAGCAAGCAACGCGACCGGATGTTCTTCCATATACAGCGGATCGGCTCCGTCGATGCCATATACCCATAATAAGATGGGACGCGGCCCGGCCTGGGCAAACTCGCTCTTCGAGGACAATGCCGAATTCGGATTAGGGCTTGCACTGGGAACAGGCAAGATGCGCGAGAGAATTAAACTGAGGATGGAAGAAGCCATAGCAGCCGGATCGGTAAAGGAAGAGACCAAAGCCGCTTTCGAAGAATGGCTGAGGGACAAAAACAACGCCGAAGCATCCAGGACCGCTTCTGAAAAAGTTATTGAAGCCTGCAGTAAGGATAAGACTGATATAACTGCTGAAATACTCAGCCTGAAGCAATATCTGATAAAGAAATCCCACTGGATCATCGGAGGTGACGGATGGGCATACGACATCGGTTACGGAGGCCTTGACCATGTTCTTGCCTCCGGCGAAGATGTGAATGTGATTGTACTCGACACCGAGGTATATTCCAATACCGGAGGACAGGCATCCAAAGCGACACCTGCCGGAGCAGTTGCAAAATTTGCAGCATCGGGTAAAAAGATCCGCAAGAAAGATCTGGGACAGATGGCAATGAGCTATGGATACGTTTATGTGTCTCAGGTAGCCATGGGCGCAAACAACAACCAGTTCCTGAGGGCGCTTAAGGAAGCTGAAGCTTATCCGGGTCCCTCGCTGATCATTGCCTATTCTCCATGTATCAATCATGGTATCAGGAATGGTATGGGCAAGACCCAGGCACAGCAGAAATATGCAGTGGAAGCCGGTTACTGGCATCTGTACAGGTATAATCCGCTTCTTGAAGAGGAAGGAAAGAATCCTTTCATCCTCGATTCAAAAGAACCCGACTGGAGCAAGTTCCAGGAGTTCCTGAGGTCGGAAGTACGTTACACATCTCTCATACAGACATTCCCCGATCAGGCAGAGATACTTTTCAAGAAAGCCGAGGAGAATGCAAAATGGAGATACAAGACATACCAGAGGCTTGCTGCAATGGTTTATGAACCGGCAGCCAAAGAATAAAATAACAGCTAATCATAAGGAAGGTATCTTGAAAGAGATACCTTCTTTTTTGGATTCTTGCCATGGGAAGATTAATGGGCATAGATTTCGGGACCAAAAGGATAGGAGTAGCAGTTTCCGATCCACTGAACATCTTTGCCTCTCCCCTGACGACAGTCAGAAATCATGAATTCGGGGAATTCCTTAAAGAATACCTTAAAACCGAAACCATCGACGGATTTATTGTCGGATACCCCCGTACCATGAACAACCAGGCCAGTGAAGTTGTCAATCACATAAATCCCTTTATCAGGAAACTGAATAAGGCCTTTCCGGAAATACCGGTTCATCTTGTTGACGAAAGGTTTACCTCCGGGATGGCATTCAATGCAATGATAGAGGGAGGTGTGAAAAAAAAACAGAGAAGCAACAAGGCAATGGTGGATAAGATAAGTGCGGCAATAATACTGCAGTCTTTCCTCGACAGGGAAAAAAGGAAATAAGGCACAGAGCACAGGGCACAGGGCACAGGGCACAGGGCACAGGGCACGGGGCACAGGGCACAGAGCACAGGGCACGGGGCACGGGGCACAGAGCACAGAGCACAGGGCACGGGGCACGGGGCGCGGGGCACAGGGCGCGGGACACAAGGGATAAAAAATGCTGACATTTAAAACAGAAATTTAATATATTTACGACAATCATGGTTTACCCGATAGTGATATACGGACATCCGGTTCTGAGAAAGGTGGCGGAAGACATTGACAGGGATTATCCTGATCTGGATCAGCTTATTGCTGACATGTTTGAGACTCTTTACAGGTCTGAAGGCCTTGGTCTTGCCGCTCCCCAGATCGGTAAATCGATAAGGTTATTTGTTATTGACGGTGAGCCGCTTGCAGAAGATGAACCTGAGATGGCCGGTTTTAAGAAGGTTTTCATCAATGCCAGGATCATTGAGAGAAGCGGTGATATTGAACTGATGGGTGAAGGATGCCTTAGCATTCCCAATCTCAGGGAAGAAGTAAAGCGTGAAGGGCACATCAGGATAACTTACTATGATGAAAAATGGGAGTTCCATGATGAGGTTTACAAGGGATATCTTGCCAGGGTGATGCAACATGAATATGATCATCTCGACGGGATTCTTTTCACCGACAGGGTAAGTCCCCTGAGAAGAAGGCTCATCAAGGGTAAACTTACCGCGATCAGCAAGGGTAAATTCGAAACAGATTACAATACCGTTCTTGCCGGTCAGAAACTAAAGGCCTGAAAAAAATTCTGCCCGTAGAAACCCAAATTTAACCACGGAAAACACGGTCCCGATGATAGCTATCGGGAGCACGGAAAATGCAGGGATTATTTCTAATAATAAAATCCGTGATGAATCGATTCGTGTAGATCAATTTTTTTCCTATCTTTATTCGGAATGGTCTCATAGCTGCTGACCGTGCTTAATAAAGAAATTCCCTTTCTGCGGATAGTGATTCCCTTTTGCGGAGGGATCATATCAGGCCTTGTGCTAAAGCCTGCCCCGTGGTTTATTGCCGTTTGTGCGCTTGTATTGTTCAGCGGGTTTTTCATAAGCCGGATATTCAACAAACGGCAGTTAAATCATTTCTATGGAATCTTGCTGACCCTTTCAATTTACCTCTGCGGATTAGTGCTCAGCATTATCGAAAAGAAACAACTGTCAACCCTTGACCAAAAGGAAGGGCATTATATATGTACACTTTCAGAATACCCCGAAGAAAAGCCAAACAGCATGAGAGCGATACTGAAGCTCCACTGTGTTATAAACGGAAGCGACACCATCCCGATTAAAGGTTCACTGATGGTCTGGTTCAGAAAGGATCCTTTCATCAGCAAGCTTTTACCGGGAGACATACTCAGGCTGAGGTGTAAACCTGTTCCGGTAGTAAACAGGGGTAACCCGCACGAGTTCGACTACAGGTTCTACCTTGAGAACAAAGGGATAAAGTATTACAGTTTTGCCGGCAGGGAAAACATACTGGCACATTCAAGGCCGGAAAAACCGGGGCTCAGATACAAATCACTCATTATCAGGGAAAAAATAATTGAAATGTACTCCGCGAGAGGCATTGCCGACGACCGAATAGGACTTGTTGCAGCCATTACCCTTGGGGAAAAAAACCTTCTCGATCCGGAACAGAAACAAATTTTCATTAACGCGGGAGTAATGCATATTATGGCCGTATCAGGTCTTCACGCGGTCATCCTGAGCATGTTCATTATGAACCTGCTATTCTTTCTCAGGGGAAGGCTCGAATTTCTGAGAATACTTACTGCTGTTGTCCTGCTTTGGGGCTTTGCCTTTGTAACCGGGCTTACACCTTCGGTGCTGAGGGCTGCACTGATGTTTTCATTCCTGCAGGCCGGCCGCCTCATGAAACGTGATGTGAACAGCATCAACTCGGCGCTTGCCTCAGCCATGGTACTGCTTATAGCCCGGCCATCGATGCTGTTTGATGCAGGATTCCTCCTCTCCTATGCGGCAGTGATCTACATTATCTGCTTCTACAGAAGCTTTTATATGAAGATCCGCTTTAAAAATTACGCGGCCGACAAGGTCTGGCAATCGGCTGCAGTCACAATACTTGCCCAGGCAGGCACCCTGCCCCTAACCGTTTCTCTTTTCAACAGGTTTCCGGTTTGGTTTCTCCTTACCAACATTATCATTGTCCCCCTGTCATCACTGGTTGTGATTATCGGCTGCCTGGTACCGCTGACATATCCCCTTAGGTTTATTTCGGTGCCGCTTACCCTGGCAATGGACAAGCTGACAATAATAACGGAGCTTTTCACTGCAGAAGCAGCCTCATTGCCTCTGGCAACAATAGAAAACATTGGAATGATTTCCTTCGAGTCCTTCCTGTTTTTTGTCTTTATCTTTCTTTTTACCCTTTCGTTGCTCAACAGGCAAACCATTCCTTTGCGGGTTCCGCTTATTGCACTTGGACTTCTGGCCTGTGCAGGCACGGTCAGAAGCATCAACGACAGGAATTCGGGAGAACTTATTGTCTACAACGGGATAAGCGAATCGCAGGTTGCCGTAAGGACCGGAAGAAAGCTTAATCTCTGGTCGGAGTCGGACACGATATATCCTGAAGCTGCAAAGCACAGCATGACAAGGGGGTTGAAAGTTTATCCCGTTCATACCCTGTCGGGCCCCTGCCTTATTGAATCCGGCGGGAAGAGGATTCTTGTGTGCGATAAACTTACCGGCTCCCTTTTGCAGAGTAGCCGTCCCGACCTGGTAGTGCTTAAGGGAAAGTACCCCTCAATTGACCGGAGAGCCAGTCCGGATATAATGCCTGAAACTCTTGTAATCGGATCTGAGGCTTCAGTCTCGCCGCGTATCACTGCCAGCCAGAGGGAAAGGATTGCCACAATCCATGACATCGGTGTTTCGGGAGCTTTCAGGAGAAGGCTTTGAAAGGAATTTCCTTATTAACTGAAATATGTATTACTTTGCAAGCAATTATATCAGGATTCTATGAGAATAATAATTGCCGGAGCCGGTGAAGTGGGAACTCACCTGGCCAAGATGCTTTCGAATGAGAATCATGAGATTATACTTATCGACACCGATGAGGAAAGGCTGAAGCCGGTAAGTTCTACGATGGACGTTCTCACCTATGTCGGATCTGTCACCTCGATCAATACCCTTCGGGAGCTTCTCAAAAAGAAAACAGATCTGTTCATCGCGATTACCCACCTGGAAGACACCAATATTACGGCTTCCATACTTGCCAAAAGGCTTGGTGCACTAAAGACCATAGCCAGGATTGACAACCTCGATTATCTTGAGCATTCCACAGTTGAATTCTTTCGGTCGCTGGGAATCGATTCCCTGATTTACCCTGAGCTGATAGCGGCCAGAGAGGTTCTAAGCCTGCTTCATGAGACAGGCACCACTGATTTCATGGAGTTTTGCGGCGGAAAGCTTGCAATGTATGTCCAGAAGCTTGATCAGAATGCTCCCATCATCGACAAATCGCTGATAGATCTTGCAGCTACAACAAATATTGAGAAGTTCAGGGCGGTAGCAATCAAGCGCAACGACATTACAATTATACCAAGAGGCAGTGAAGTGTTCCGGGTTGGCGATCTTGTCTTTATCTTCTCCACCATCGATGGTATTGATGAAATGATGATCACGTCGGGTAAGGAAAACTTCGAGGCAAAAAGCGTCATGATACTTGGAGGAAGCAGGATAGGAAAGCATGTTGCGTTATATCTTCAGAATAAAAGCCAGGTAAAGCTTATTGACTCCGATCTGCTTAAATGCGAAGCTCTTTCAGATGTTCTGGAGAACACCCTTATTATAAATGGCGACTGCCGTGATGCCGACCTGCTTCAGCAGGAAGGCATAGCCCACATGGATGCCTTCGTGGCAGTTACAGGCAACTCCGAGACCAATGTACTTTCATGTCTCCTGGCCAAGAAACTGGGAGTGAAGAAGACCATAGCGGAAGTTGAAAACATGGAGTACATCAATCTTGCCGAGAACATTGGCATCGACACCATCATAAATAAAAAGATTGCTGCAGCCAGCAGGATATTCAGGCACACCACCAATCCCAACGTCACACAGGTAAAGTATATGACGGGAACTGAAGCGGAAGTTATCGAATTCAATGTTCCGGAGAATGCCAGGATCACGAGAGGAACCCTGAGAAGCCTTGAATTTCCGGTAAATTCAATTGTGGGAGGAGGAACCAGGAACGGAGTTCCGTTCATTGCCACGGGAGATACCATAATAATGCCCGATGACAGGATAGTTGTGTTCACCCTGCCTTCAGCCTACGACAGGGTGTCAAAATTCTTCTCTTAAGAGCAATGGTTAATTCAAGGATAATTGCCAGGGTCTTCAGCCAGGTTCTGATCCTTGAAGGGATTCTGATGCTGGTTTCAGCAGGAATCTCGCGGGTTTACGGTGAACCGGCAGCAAAGTCCCTTCTTTTCTCGGCTCTGATCACCCTTGTGACCGGGATCCTTGCCTTCACACCTCTTCGCTATCAGGAAAAATCCTACGGGAATCGTGAGGGATACATCATCCTGACCTTTATCTGGATACTCTTCAGTGCCTTTGGTTCCCTTCCATACCTTCTCAGCTCATCAACAGGAAACTTCACCGATGCCTTTTTCGAATCGATATCGGGTTTCACAACAACCGGTGCAACAATATTCAGGGATGTTGAATCTCTGCCCCGGGGGATATTATTCTGGCGCAGCCTTACCCAGTGGGTTGGCGGAATCACAGTAATAACGCTTGCCTTTAATTTGCTTCCTGTATCAAAAAGCCTCAACGTTCAGCTTCCGGCAACTGAGTTCTCAGCTCTGTTAACCGACAAGATCCACCCCAGGGTAATCGGGACCTCAAAAAGGCTTATGGCCGTTTACCTCACACTGACAATTGCCGAAATCCTGCTTCTGTCAATAGGTAAGATGCCTGTTTTTGATGCAGTCTGCCATTCTTTCTCAACGCTTTCTACCGGCGGTTTTGCAACAAGGAATGCAGGAATGGCAGCATTTCAGACACCATATATCAGGATTGTCCTGATCCTGTTCATGTTCTTTGCCGGAATGAACCCCGCGCTGTTCTATTATGCCTTCAGGAAGAATTTCTCAAGAATTAGCCGTAATGATGAATTCAGAACATATCTTGCAATAACGGTTTTCTTTTCCGCCCTTATTGTTTTCATTCTTTACTTTTTACAGGGTATCTCCTTTTCATCAGCCGTCCTGGACGGGCTTTTCAACACCGTTTCAATTATAACAACAACGGGTTTTTTCACTGCCAACTTCAGTCAATGGGTACCGCTTGCCCTCATGTTGATTTTCTTTCTGATGTTCAGCGGGGCCATGGCAGGATCGGCAAGCGGAGGGATCAAGACATCGAGACTGCTTGTTGCAGCCAGGAGTTCGAGGTATGAATCAAGACGTATGATTCATCCGGATGCTTTCATACCGGTCAGAATCGACAGTAAAAGAGTAGCCCGGAGCACTGTACATAACCTGCTGATTTTTATAACTATTTATCTCATAACCTTTTGCGCCGGGGCTTTATTGATTTCATTCATGGGTTATGACATTATCACTTCTTTCAGCACTTCGGCTTCTATGCTTGCAAACATAGGGCCGGGGCTGGGCACATTCGGTCCGGGTAGCAGCTATGTAGATATGGCCGCGGCAGGCAAATGGATACTGAGCAGCTTAATGCTTCTGGGGAGGGTTGAAATCCTCGGCGTAATAATATTATTTACAGGCAGTATATACAGGAGATAAAGCTGGAGTAGTTAATGAAGCTCAAAATTCGAGAACTCCGAGCCCCTGCCTCAGAATAGTGAATTCACTCGTTGTACAGTCGACCACTGTTGAAGCTTCATTCTTGCCGAAGCCCCCGTTGATAACAATATCCGCGAAATCTTTATATTTCTCATAAATAAGTTCGGGATCGGTTGTGTACTCTATCACTTCGTCGGGGTCGTGAATTGAAGTTGTTATAATGGGTCGCCCTAGTTCCTTTACAAGTTCCAGGACTATCCTGTGATCGGGCATTCTTATACCTACCGTTTTCTTTTTATTCTTGAACATCTTGGGGATCTGGTTATTGGCCTGCACAATGAATGTAAAGGGGCCGGGCAGATTCCGTTTGAGAAGCTTGAAAATACGGTTATCAATTATAATCGTGTATTCGGCGAGCTGGCTCATATCGCTAAATATGAGCGACATATCGGGATTCTTCGGATTCTGGCCTTTCAACCTGGCAATCTTCTCAATCGATTTATAGGCTTTTATATCGCAGCCAATGGCATAAACAGTATCTGTAGGATAGATCACGATTCCTCCCTGGTCGAGGAGATCGGCCACTCTTCTAATACGGTCAGGGTCCGGGTTTTCAGGATAAATTCGAAGCAGCATTCTGTGATTTTTATTGCAGCCGGATGATGATTCCGGACAGATTATTTAAAGAAGGGTAAGCTACTTATATCGCACCGCTACAACCGCCTACCCTTGCTACCTTCCGATCCTGGGGGAGTTCAGCAGGAGCTGGTCGTATAAGACTTACCCGCTGCAAAAGTATTAATTTCCCATGATACCTCAAAATAAATATCCCGATTCATGAGACATCGTCTGTCTGAGAATTAAGTATATTTGTGTTCTGTCTATTAGTAACAATTTAAAATCTGACAACTATCATGGAAGAAAAAGTATCTGTCTGGAAATCCAACCTGACAAACGGATTGATCCTTGGCCTTATCGGAATTGTCTATTATCTTATCATGTATTTCTTTGATCTGACCCTCAACCAGGTTCAGGGCTATGTATTTCTTGTCATCACGATCGTTGTATTATTCTTTCTTGTCAAGTCATATCGCGATAATTACCTTCACGGTCAGATGACGTATGGGCAGGCAGTCGGTGCCGGAATGGTGATCTTCCTGTACTATTCAATAATATCGGCTGTGTTTATCTATTTACTTTACGCGGTGATAGATCCCGGCCTTATCGACAAGCAGCTTGCCATGGCAGAAGAAATGATGCTGAAGCGGGGTCTGCCTCAGGAAGCAATGGATACAGCAATGAAGGTTCAGCAAAAGATGGTGAAACCCGGTATTATTGCTCCCCTGAGTATTCTCCAGAATATGTTTTACGGGCTCATTATATCACTGATAATAGGGATTTTTGTAAAAAAACAAGGCAATCCTCTCATCGATTCTGACGATGTAAGATAAAAGATATAGTATGGACGTTTCCGTTATCATCCCTGTTTACAATGAGGAAGAATCGCTTCCGGAACTTGAACGCTGGATCACAAGGGTTTGTACAGAAAACAAGCTTAGCTATGAGATAATCTTCATTGACGACGGCAGTTCCGATTCATCCTGGAAGGTTATAAAGGACATCTCACTTGCCTGCAATGCAGTAAGGGCCATACGATTCAGAAGAAACTACGGGAAAGCGGCAGCGCTCCATTCCGGGTTCTGTGAGGCTCAGGGAGATGTTGTGATTACCATGGATTCGGACCTTCAGGACAGTCCGGACGAGATTCCCGAACTGGTCAGGATGATTACAGAAGATGGTTACGATCTTGTATCGGGGTGGAAGAAGCGCAGGTATGATCCCTTTATAAAGAGGTGTACAAGCAGGATATACAACCGGACTGCACGAACGTTCTCGGGAATCATGCTTCACGATTTCAATTGCGGGCTTAAAGCATACAGGAACGAGGTGGTAAAGAGCATAGAGGTATACGGTGAGATGCACAGGTATATCCCATTGCTTGCCAGCTGGGCCGGTTTCGGAAGGATAGGTGAAAAAGTTGTTAAGCACATGCCGAGAAAATACGGAAGTTCAAAGTATGGGCTTGACAGGTTCATAAAGGGATATCTCGACCTCCTGACAATCGGTTTCATCACCCGTTTTGGAAAGAGCCCCATGCATCTTTTCGGCTCACTCGGCACACTTATGTTCTTTATTGGTTTTGTTATGGCCGCTTATCTTGGCATCAGGAAGCTGGTCTTTCTGCACAACCACATGAAAGCTCCACTGGTTACCGACAGTCCCTATTTTTATATTGCCCTTACGGTCATGATAATAGGATCGATGCTCTTCCTTACCGGATTCCTTGGGGAACTTGTTAACCGGAATTCGCCTGAGCGAAATAAATACCTGATAAAGGATAAGATAAATCTTTGACTATCAAATAAAAAAATCTTTAAGGCTTTCACGTTATAACATTGTTATAACGGCTTAAAAGGAATGTTATAACAATGTTATAACATAGTTCAGAGTGTTGTTATCAGTTGTTTCAGGAGGCAGCGGTAAAAAACCTCGGTTATGGCGTCAGTCACCCTGTTCCATGAGAACTTCATTTTTTCCTTGCTGACACAATCTGAAAATTCATTCTTCCTGTCATTGTCGAAGTAGTCAAGTATAGCCATTGCAATTTCATCGGGATCCGTATCGACAACATATCCGCATTTTTTATGGGGTACCATATCCTTCAGGCCTCCGACACTGGTAACGAGCATCGGCTTGTCGAAATTAAAGGCTATCTGTGTTACGCCGCTCTGGGTTGCAGTTTTATAAGGCTGGACCACAAGATCGGAGGCGCAGAAAAACAG
>JAAYQC010000219.1 GCA_012519515.1 Bacteroidales bacterium
CTACCCGTCCCCGCAGCTGATGCAGTTGGGCCAGGCCAAATCTTTCCGCGTGTTCCACGATCATGACCGAAGCGCTGGGTACGTCCACACCCACCTCGATAACAGTTGTGGACACCAGGATCCTGGTTTCGCCTGTCTTGAAGCTGCTCATGATCTCATATTTTTCCGCGGTGGACATCCTTCCGTGCAGCAGCCTGCAACTATACTGGGGGAACACCTTGGTCGATATGTGCTTGTGCAGTCTCTCGGCATCCAGTAGATCCACTTTGTCGGATTCCTCTATCAGAGGGCAGACCACATACACCTGCTGTCCCTGCTCAAGTTCTTTGGCAACCTCCCGATATACGATGTCGATCTTGTTGTTAGAGCGGATAAAGGTCTGCACAGGCTTGCGCGTGGGTGGCAACTCATCCAGCAGGCTCATTTCCATGTCGCCAAACACGGTAAGGGTTAATGAGCGGGGGATAGGCGTGGCGCTGAGGTAAAGCAGATCTGGATGGTTGTCCTTTCTGGCCAGGGTAGCTCTTTGCTGCACGCCAAACCGGTGCTGCTCATCCACCGTGACAAAACCCAGCTTAAAGAAGGAAACATCCTCCTGCAGAAGGGCGTGGGTGCCGATCACGATGTTCGCGCTGCCATCGCCGATATCCTTTTTGATCTGCGCTTTGCCCTTGAAGCTGCCTCCCTTGAGCAGGCAGACCTTGACCGGTAGCTCTGCCACAAGATCCACGATGTTGGCATAATGCTGGTCAGCCAGAATCTCCGTGGGCGCCATCAGAGCCGCCTGATACCCGTTCTCCACGGCAAGCAGCATGGCAAACAGCGCCACTATCGTCTTTCCGGAACCCACATCGCCCTGAACCATCCTGCTCATTTGCCGCTCGGAACACATATCGGTGAAGATTTCGCGCAGCACTTTTTTTTGCGCCCCGGTCAAAGTAAATGGCAGCTGCTTTCGCAACCGGGTGGTCAGGTCACGATTGTTCTCAAACGCTATTCCCCGCGTGTGGCTGTTATGATGCCTCTTATGCCGGGCCCAGAGCAGTTGCGAGTAAAACAGCTCCTCAAAGGCGAAGCGCTTGCGCACCTCTGGCACCTTGCCGGGTTCCAGGGTGAAGTGCATCTTCTGCAAAGCCTCCTTGCGGGGCAGAAAGCCATATTTATCCAGCAGACAGGGGGGCAGGTTTTCCTCGATGCTTTGCGTGTATAGCTCAAAAGCGGAATAAACTATCTTGCGCAGCAAGGCTTGGGTGAGATTGCCGGAAAGGCCATACACGGGCAGATGATCCCTTTTTTTCCAGAAATCGCCTTCATCTTCCAATCTATCGACAAACTCCACCTGCGGATGGACCAGTTGCAATTGCCCGTTGTATTCGGTAAGCTGGCCGTTCAGCCAGATCGTTGATCCTGGTTTGAATTGTTGTGGAAATCCTTTGGGATAGCTGAACCAGGTGCATACCAGAGTGGAGCGCGCGTCGCTGATGCCCACGCTGAGTATGCTTTTTCCTTTGTGGGTCTTGCGTTCATCCACCCAACTTACCATCGCGGTGAAAGCCGCCCTGTCCCCGTGTCTAAGTTCTTTTAGTTTGGGTTCGATCTTGCGTGAGATGTAGTCCCTGGGGAAGTATTCCATCAGATCCAGCACGTTTCGGATGCCCAGTTTGGCTAAATGGCGCGAGCGCGCTTCTCCCACCCCTTTAAGATACTGTATCTGGGTCAGGGTGCCCTGACTGGTTGCCGGTGCTGATTTTTCCATTTGCCCCATATTCCATCAGGCCGATTTTTTGTCAACCTGCTCCTAAAATGCAGGAAATCCCCTGTCTAATCGGTATGAATTATACCGGACTCTATTCCAGGCAGCCCTTACAGCTCTGCCGGACAAGTTTTTTCCTTGACCGGAGCGGGGGCATGGATTAATTTGTCTTGGAACATTGCTTGTTTCTATGTGACTTTTTGTTTTTTTCTGCTTCAACCTTTGAAGCTAACAGACTGATATTAATCTCAGGAGATAATCATGACTTTATGGAAACGCATTATACCGCTTGTTCTGGCGGTGTCCATGATGTCCTGTGCCGTGGCGCAGACCAGGGCGGGCAA
>JAAYQC010000073.1 GCA_012519515.1 Bacteroidales bacterium
ACAATCAAAAGCTTTTCGGATACAGCTATTCAATCGTTTATCAAAGAATCTGCTGCTTCATTCAAGTATCCTTCGCCTGAATTTAATGAATGGGCCCATGAATTTGGCTTTCTGGAGAAGGACGAAAAATCCGGAGTCATGAAACCCACTGGTTTGGGTATCATGGTTTTTGGAAAGAATCCAGAAACGCCTTTCCCCCAAACGGTTTTTAAAGTGGAAATCAATTACGGCAAGGGTAAGCCTGAAGTGCGTGATTTTAAAGGCCCTTTGGTTTCTCTTCTCCCTGATGTTTTGGATTATGTGAAGGATAAGGGGCTTAAAATGACCATGGACAAATCCACAGGCAAACGAAAAGAAATATCTGATTTTCCATTCGAAGTTTTATTAGAGGCGGTTGCCAATGCCGTAATTCACCGTGATTACACAATTGAAGGTGCCACCAACTACTTATATATTGATCCGGATAAAATTATTGTGAGAAGTCCTGGAGATCCAACGTATCCATTAACATTGAATGACCTGGCAGATTTTGACGCCCCTTCTCTTAGCCGTAATCCTAAGATTATGTATGTTTTCAATCAGATGCATCTGGCTGAGCAACGTGGTATTGGCTTAAGAAGCATGAAGCATCTTCCGGAAGTAGGATTTCCGCTGCCAACTTTCCGAATGAAGGCAGGCATGCTGGAGGTGACGTTCGGCAGGACTCCGACTTATCTTGCCCAAAAGGCAGGATTAAAGCAACTGGATGAAGTTGACAGGACGGCTATATTATTTATTCAAAGCAAGGGAGCTGTTTCCAGGAGTGAATTTGCACAACATTTTGAGTTGAATCCTAAAACAGCTCAGAGGCAATTGAGCAAATTAAGAGATGCCGGATTATTAAAAGTTGTTGGAGCAGGTAAATATACCAAGTATGAATACAACAAGTAAATCAATCAGTTTCACAGGACAGTTTATGGGACAATCTGTCCCGCAAGATTGAAATTTAAGTAATTGTTTTTTTCTCGGGACAGTTTACGGGACATTGTGTCCCATAAATTGATGAAAGAAAAGAAGGGGATCAAACAGTTATCTGTCATTCTTTCGGACATGACCGATATAATATCATAAAAAGAAAAGTAAGAGTATTGGCAGCAAATAAAACACCACCGCATGTAAAAATGGGCGAAAAAACATGTGGAAGAACCTCTTCTTCAACAGTTAGAAACTATTTCAGGTTAGTATTGAAAAATGCTGCATTTGGATAAACCAGGTCATCAATCTTTGTTTTATCCATTTGGTTAACGGCCTAGTAATACAAGATTCTGGAGTTTCCCCCAAAAGTAATCATCCAGGAACTCTGAGAAGTTGCTTTTACTTTAGCCCGAAAGCCTTCTTTATGGCACTGACTTTATTTAGTTCCTCCCAGCTGAAGAGCCGGACGGTTACCTTCTTGTCAGGTCTGCTGTTGAATGACTGAAAGGTTTTCTCAATGGTTCGCGGCTGGCGGCCCATGTGTCCGTAAGCTGCCGTCTCACTGTAGATTGGCT
>JAAYQC010000074.1 GCA_012519515.1 Bacteroidales bacterium
AATCTCTATCTATTTGTATATCTGTAATATATTTGATTCAAGATTAAAAGGCACATGCCAGCGTTTCAGTAATAACAGCAATCCTGATTTTACTGATTAGGAAGTTATGACAATTTATCTCTATACAATGAACGTAGAACAGCGAATAAAGATAAAACAAATATACCAATACGCGAACGACTGTCCCTGGTTTCTTTTATTGCCATCCTATGAAGCCTTCAATGTGAGAATAAACCGGTTAAGTGAAGCTTTAAGGATTTTATCTGAAATACTGCTTTCATAAAATTGCCCATCTGATTGCGATCTGAATACAAGTATGATGGATTCCTTACCCATAATTACCTGTTCGGGAAAACGTACTCCTTCTGTAGCCAAAGAGATAACAGATAAAGAATATTTGACAAGAATCAGTAATTCTGGAGTATAAACACCAGTTAAGGCTGTTAAAAAGCAAGCCCAGGTACTAACCTAACGTAACAAGGCGGCTAACGATCTGTATTCAAGGGCTGTATCAGCTATAAGACAGCCCATCGAATCATTGTTCAACTGGATCATCGAAAAAACAGATATTCAAAGAGCATCAAAGGTGCGTTCTACCAGGGGATTGCTAGTTCATGTCTTTGTCAGAATCGCAGCTGCTTTATTATTTTAATTTTAAACTCTTAATTCGCATATGTTTTAAGGTATCTATATTGTTGGACGGAAGACGTGGGCATATTGCCAAGGAGTATCTTGCAATGAAGGCAGAAGATAATGTCAACCCCTCACTCACTGTTTAATAAGATTGTTATAATGATTCGTGAGTGGCTCCGCAAATACTTTAACCTGAGTTACAGCGAAAACAATATTTACTCCCTTCTTAGAGCTAGCCGCAGAAACCTTGATAATATGTCAGAGAATGATAGCGGATTCTATCGCAGTCGTCCTCGTCCGCAGGACTTTGACAATGCAGGTGATTATTTGCCAGCTGAAGGAATATACTTCCGCACTCGTAAGGCTCCCGCAATTATGCGTGACACTATAATTGGGTGTGTAACAAAAAACTACATGGAGAAAAAACTGCACGCACATCAAAGGGGTAATTGAGGGCATAAGAGAGTATAGAGTTTACCTATCTACAGATTCGAGGAAGAGCTACTCAGGTGTAGGGAAGTCCGGCTCCTGTCATGCAACAGTAATTCGGTTAGGTTGTTTTTGGATTAATTTCAGGGTTGCCCCTCTCTTGAAATATCGGGAGGTTTTTTTTACATTCCGTCCTGCGCAGCATTTTCGCGATTATCCATGGCATCATTCTGTATAGTTTTTGCCTCTGTCGCCGATTGTCTTGTTGGCTGCCCTGTAATTAAAGATTCAACATCCTCAAGCTTATGTCCCCACGGAGGAAGTTCATCGCTGACTACGGCTGAATCCGATGCTCCTCCGTATTTCAGGAGGTCTTCAATTTCAGGGTCTGCGGACACGGGTAGTTCGGGTTTAAAAATAAAAGATACATCCGTGATATGTAGCCACCCACCCTTTTTACTTCTTTCTGCATTAAAGGCCTCCAATATATAATCAATTGATAATTTAGCATTATCATCTACAGCAATTATGGTATCGCAAGCTCTTTCTACTGCTAAGCGAAACTGATCATAAGTAGGAGGTAGATATAAAATTCGATGATTTGATTTGAGTGTTTTGTATAATAATAATGCATTGCCTGGCAGTTTAAGAGAAGTCTTCAGACTATCATAATCAATGGGCATGCCACGAACTAAGCCGTCTGCTAACAGAATACTATGAATGCGCTTTAATGTTCGTTTTGTAATTTTATAATCACGGCTTTTCTTAGGTTTTATTTTGTCTTCAGGTTTTCCGAGCTTATAAACTATTTCTCCGTTATAACTAACTTCTTTAGTCCAATTGTCTAAAATAGCTCCATTATTTATAGTTTGATATCTATTAGACAGGGCAAAAATAAATAATACTACTGCAATTATTACTGAGCACAATATCAAGAGGGCTTTAAATTTCCAATTGCTGTTCATTTTATGCTGCTTTATTGTTGTAAATATAAGGATTATACCTCCTTTAAGCAGTGTTGATAAATAATCAGCCACTAGAAACTAAAGATAAGAAAAATAGTTTTGTGTTTGTAGTGCTTAGTAATTCAAAACATAAATAAGATGCCACACTGAAACAAAGAAAAGGAGAGGCTAAAAGATGAAAGTCCGTCATTCCTCACAAGGCATTGCTTTGAAGCACCTAGCAGAAACCTTACCTCTTTATTTAATCGTCATTGAACCATTAAAACTATGCTTGGTAGAAATGGACAATGTGCAGATGCACAGATGCCAGCTTTAACGCTGGATGAACTAGTAGCCGACATAATCAAGTAGGATGAACTTCCAACAATGAGGCAGGAAGGCGAAGATTAGGACTGTTCAGGGCAGATCTTACCTCCCTGTCAGCAATGAGATTCGGCCTCAAGGATCCAATCCTACCTGGGCATTGGATCCTTCACGATTAATCATACCAAGACGCTCGGCTATAGACCCAGTTTCTTCAAGTTTTTTAAAAACTCTCACTCCATCTCTAACTGACCTATCTTGGCATTCAATTTCTCGAGATTAGCATCCTCTTTCTTAACATGACCCGATTTGTTAAAAAGTTCCAGCGCACGATCCAAAAACTCATTCTTCCAGCGTGATATCATGTTCGGATGGATACCATATTTCCTGGAAAGCTCAGTTAGAGATTCCCGTTCGTGTAACGCTTCTATCGCAATTTTTGCCTTAAAGCTCCTGAATGTTTTTGTCTTTTTGATTTTATAATACACTGGCTTAAAAGTATGCAATTTTACCTTAACCAGTGGTCTTAATTAAGGGGAGTATTATAATCGAATGCCACCTTCAACTTGTCTTACTTAAGTGGTATTTGCCATAGCAATTTATCAACATCAACAACTACGATGGATAGAAAAATAGAGAGGCCGAAGAAGGTTTGCGACTTCCCGTGCATTTCTCTGGATCTCATTTAAATTCATTATCTGTGAGTAATTGGTTTGAGGATATATCATGGGTGTTGGCACGATGATTCTGAACTGACTGAAACCGAAAGAAGAACTACCGATTTTTAGGTTATTTATTTAATGTTTGTGCCTAATAAAGATATTAAGCCTCTCAGCATTAGTTGATTAAGAGGCTTGATTTGTACCCGGAGCGGGACTTGAACCCGCACAGCCTTTATGGCCACAGGATTTTAAGTCCTGCGTGTCTACCGTTCCACCATCCGGGCTCCTTTAATAAGTCGTGCAAGACTTACTGAAAGGGTTGGTCGGTGCAAAATTAGCAATTAATTCTTTACAAGCACCGGCTTGCCAAGCCCTGCCTTTTCAAGCGGCCCGAGCTGTGTCTTTGCATCACCTACAACTACGTAATACATCCTGGAAGGATCGATATACTTGTTGGCCAGTTCAATAACCTTGTCGCTTGTCAAATCCCTGACAAATGCTTCTTCCTTCTTGATATAATCGGCAGGCAGATCATAAGACGCCATGTTGTTAAGCATATTCAACAATCCGCCAAGTGTTTCAAAACTCCTTGCATTCCCTTTCAGAAGGGCCGATTTCGTGAAATCGACATACTCCTGCGGTATTTCCCCGCGATACTTCTCCATCTCGGTCTTGAAGATGCTGACAGACTCCAGTGTGGAGTTAGTACTAACCATGGAGCTTGCCAAAAAAGTTCCATAGTTCCTTGCACCGCTGAAACCTGACCTGGCGCCATAGGTGAATCCCTTTTCTTCACGAAGGATAAGATTGAAGATCCCGTTAAAGGACCCGCCAAGCTTATAGTTGGTGACAGTTGCAGGGTAGAAGTCGGGATCTGTCCTGGGTATCGAAGGAGCGCCGATATAAATTACCGACTGCTTGGCTCCGGGTACGTCGACAAAATAAATCCGCGATTTTTCGGGAGCTTCAGGGATATTTATCTGGGGAAAATCAACTTCCCTGGGATGCCATTTTTCATTCAATCCTGTCAGGGCAGTCTCCACCCGCTTCTGATCAACATCGCCGGCAATAATAAAGCTGGCTAACGAAGGGGAGAAAGTCCTGCTGTAAAAATCCTTAAGGTCATCGATAGTTATTGAGCTTACCGATTCTTCGGTACCTGCCGTTTCAATTGCAAGAATATTGCCTTCACCGAAGATAAGACTGTTAAGGGTGTTGGAAGCAAGATAGCTGGGATTGGCCTTATTCCTCTTCAAGTTATTGATGACCCTGCTTTTTGCAAGCTCAAATTGTTCCATGTCCCAGCGGGGTTCAAACAGCATCTCTTCCACAAGCGCCAGTGTCTTTTCAAAATTTCGTGCCAGGGCACTTACCCTTATTGTAATATTTTCACTTCCTCCCGAAAATGATATGCTGGCACCGAGAAGACGTATGGCATCCTCAAGTTCTTCGGGTGTCTTGTTTGCCGTTCCTTCATTCATCAGGGAAGCTGTCAGACTTGCCAATCCTGCCTTTTCAACGGGATCAAGCAAGTGACCGCCCCGCATTATGATTGAGTACTGAACCAGAGGCAATTCATTGTATATGATACCGTAAAGCTTCATGCCGTTATCCAGTGAACCGGTCCATACTGATGGAAGTGTCACTTCAGGATCGGGTCCGAGAGGCGGCCGAACCGACCTGTCGATCTTTGTGGGTGTCTTTATTATCGGCTCCTCTTCCACTACCATCTGATCAACCTCGGCAGCAGAAGCCAGATCTTCTTCTACGATGCCAGCATTGACCGATCCTTCGGCAACAAGATTTACTTCACCTTTCGGGACAAAACTTGTCATGACATAGTTCTTACCCTTGATGTACTTCTGAAAAACGTTCTTAATGTCCTCAGCAGTAACTGCCTGCTGACCAGCAAAGTCGTCCGCGTAAAATGAGGGATCATCCTTAAACATCTGATATTCGCCAAGGGTAAACGATTTGCCAAGGATGCTGCTGAAGTTATTGTAAAATCCCGTTTCGTTTCTGGCCTTGAGGGCTGTAAGGTCTTCCTCGGTGAAACCTTCCTTTTCGAAAAGATCAAAGGATTCAAATATGGCCTTTTCAACTTCAGTAAGGCTGACACCCGGATTTGCCGTCACCGATATCTGGAAAACGCCGGCAAGTTCCAGAGCCATGTTGTAGGCTCCTACTCCGGAAGTCAGTTTCTTGTCCTTAACAAGTATCTTGTACATGGGGGTCTTCTTGCCGCCCGAAAGGAGCTGTGAAAGGTAGTCCAGCGCATAGGCATCCTTTGTGAATTGCTCAACTGTCGGGAAAACCATGGTAAGCCTGGGAGCCCTTGCAAAATTATCCTCATGATAAAGCTTTACAGTCGATGATACCGATGCAGGGATCGGGCTTCTCTTCTCAACAGGTTCACCGGCAGGGATCTCGCCGAAATACTTCTCGACCATCGCCTTTACCTCATCCTTGTTGATATCTCCGGCAATCACCAGGGTCGCGTTGTTTGGCGCGTAGAATTTACGGTGGAAAGCCTTTACATCATCAACGGTGGCATTCATCAGATCCTCCATCTCACCGATTACGGTCCAGCTGTATGGATGACCCTCGGGAAATGCATTTGCCAGAATCAGAGCATTATTGTGTCCGTAAGGCGCGTTATCGACACTTTGTCGTTTTTCGTTCATAACAACATTCTGCTGATTGGCAAATGCAGCCTTCGTAACAGTGTTTTCCAGGTAGCCCATCCTGTCGGATTCAAGCCACAGGGCCATTTCAAGTGCATTTTTGGGTACCACCTCATAATAGACCGTGTTGTCATAACTCGTCCCACCATTGAGCTCTCCTCCTGCTCCCTGAATAAGTCTGAACAACTCATCCTCTCCCACGTTCTCCGACTTCTGAAACATCATATGTTCGAAAAGATGTGCAAATCCGGTTTTGCCCGGGACTTCACGGCTTGAGCCCACATGATAGACAACTGCCACAGCAGCTATCGGGTCAGACTTATCTTCATGAAGGATGACGGTAAGTCCGTTTGACAGTTTGTATTTTTCAAATGGCACGGTAAATCCTGCATCACTTTTCTTCCCCGAACAGGAAGATATAACGATTGATGCCATAAGCATAAAAATGTAAAATGATTTCTTCATTGATGGAGTATTGTTTTGTTTTGGATTTTTGGGTAACGAAATTAAGAAAAATCCGTGATAACAGCTATCAAATAAAGGATTTTCAAAATATTTATCCTTATTTATCTTTTCAGTCCGTTTCAGAAAGATTATTTTTTAGCTAAACAAAGAATCATTCATATGTGGAAAACTTAAACTGTATGTCAATAATTCGGACCCGGAAAACCGGGTTTTCTTATAAATATGACGATATATTTACCTGCCCTGGTACCGGAAATTTGTTTCCTGAAAAGAATAAAACTTCAACCGGTATAAGGCATTGCCAACTACTTAAAAATCAATGTTGTGAAAAGAGTACTTTTCCTGTTTGTCGTGTTTTTATCCTTCCCGGGTTATTATGTTTATTCCCAGGGACATTCAGACGATGATTCCTTCATGGAATCACTTCAGGGGACATGGGCCTATACCGAACCGGGCGCGGAACTCTGGATGAAAGTCGTCATCGAAGGACACACCCTGAAAGGATATGCCGCTTATCCCGAATCAGGAAAATTTATTGCAGAATCAGTCCACAAACTCAGGGAAGTGAGGCTGGTATACAAAAGCAATATCAACAGGAATCTCAAAACAGAATCTTTTGTCCAGATAAGGAAACCCACCCTGACAAGCGACCGGATTTATCTTAACTATGAAGGAGACAAACCTTACCTGGTTTTCGGGGAAAAGAATTCGCCAAGGCTGGTGAAAGTGAAGGCTGATTTTGATCCGTGGATGTAGCAACGGGGCGGAAGAACGGCTAGCGGCTAGCCCCGCGCCGGACGCCGCGTGCCGTTCTTTTCAACGAAGGGCTTGAAACAAAAAAGGCTGTTGATACAGCCTTTTTTTGAGCGGGAGACGGGACTCGAACCCGCGACCCCGACCTTGGCAAGGTCGTGCTCTACCAACTGAGCTACTCCCGCAAAATCACGGCAAAATTAAGATATTTTTTTGATCTGCAAAGAATGAAATTATTTTATTCTTTTGTACCGCTGGGTGCTGTACCGGAAATACAGCATGGTCTTAAATGCATGTCAATTCTTCTCTCACGGTGTTGTCCTCTAGCATACGGATCATACTGCTGACCATTAATTTTATTATAGGGCTCCTGAAGAATATCAGTATTTCTTCCTTATCAGCATAATGCCATCCCTGAGCGGCAGTATTAAATTCTCAATGTTTTCCTGCCGGCGTATCATTTCATTGAATTCGATTATGCCCCTGGTCTGCGGATCCCTTGTGTCAGTCTGAATTATCTTTCCTCCCCACAACACATTGTCGGCAATAATGAATCCGCCCGGCTTCATTTTTTCAATTGCTATCCTGTAATATTCCATATACTCCCTCTTGTCTCCGTCAATATAAACCAGGTCGGGTTGCTGGTCAATTTTCCCGATAACATCCTGAATTCGTCCCGTGATCCGGATTATCCTTTCATACACACCGGCCTTTTTCAGGTATTGATCTGTGAACTCTGAAATCTCGTCATTGGGTTCGGCCGTTATCAGAACTCCTCCAGGCTTCAGCCCTCTTGCAAGACAAATTGATGAATATCCCGTATAGGTTCCTATTTCGAGAATGCAATCCGGACTGATCATGCGGGAGATCATTTCAAGGAATTTACCCTGAAGACAGCCGCACGACATATTGGGATTGACAAAGCGGATATGTGTTTGCCGGTACAAATCCTCCAGGATTTCATCCTCAGGAGTGCTGTGATCGAGGATGTATTTTTCCAACTCGCTGTCCATGATCATTTGTATATAAGGATGGACAAGCGTCCGGGATCGAAGACCTCATTTGCCATTTCCATCAGTTCCAATGATGTTATCCTGTCGATTTTCCTGTAAGTCTCCTCCAGATCTTCTATCCTGTTGAAGATAAGAAGGCTCTTGCCCAGGCTCAGCATCAGGCTTTCATGATTCTCATAGCCCCTGGCAAGATAACCCTTGATCTGGTTCTTCGCCTTGCTAAGCTGAACGCTTCCAAGCTTTTCAGTCCTGAGCCTTGCAAGTTCTCCCATTGCCACCCCGATGCTCTTTTCAAGATGATTGCTTTCGGTCCCGAAATAGATTGAAAAAGCGCCTGTGTCCCAGTAAGGATTATAGGAGGATTCGACGATGTATGCCAGACCGTTCTTTTCCCTGAGCGACAGGTTTAGACGTGAATTGAGTCCCTGTCCTCCGAGGATATTATTGAGAAGGAACATGCCCAACCTTCTTTCATCCCTGAGATTATAGGCGACATTCCCTATAATGCAGTGATTCTGAAAGGTGTCGATCTTCCTGGTCACTGAACATGGTTTATAGGAATTAGCTTCCGGACGCGTGAATGTCCGGATATTCACCGGAACATTCTCAAAATACTTTTTGAAAAGTCTGATCAGCTTCCTTTCGGGAATATTACCGGCCGAGCAAAAAACTATCTGATCGGTGTTATAGTTTCGTGAAGCAAAATCGAGCAGGCTTTGTCTGCTGAAGGATCTTACCGTTTCAGGAGTGCCGAGAATACTGTGTCCGATCGACTGGCCAGCAAAAATAAGCTCCTCGAAATCGTCAAAGATGAGTTCAGCCGGATTGTCGCGATAGGAGTTTATTTCTTCAATAACGACGCCCTTTTCCTTTTCTATCTCCTTTTCGGGCAGGACGGAATTGAAAGTAATATCGTGAAGTATTTCGATGGCCCTGTCATAGTCATCCTTCAAAAAGGAGGCAAAGACGGCAGTTTCTTCCTTGGTAGTATAGGCATTCAGCTCTCCGCCAACATCTTCGAGACGGCTAAGCACATAATAGGCTTTTCTCTTCCTGGTACCCTTGAAGAGCATATGTTCCAGGAAGTGAGCCATTCCCAGTTCGGCAGGTGTTTCATCGCGCGATCCGGTGTTGATAACCAGTCCGCAATAAGCTACTATTCCCGGCAGGGGGTAATGAACAAGTCTGATACCGTTGTCAAGAGTATGAAAGATAAGATTCATTTTCAGCTAAAAATGAGCATGCAAATGTACCATAACGGCAATTTGTATCCAAACGTAATTTTTTCATGATAAGTTTTGCTTACTCGAAATTGAAATATATATTTGCAAACCGAAAATCTGGTGCCATAGCTCAGTAGGTAGAGCAACGGACTGAAAATCCGTGTGTCCCTGGTTCGATTCCCGGTGGCACCACATTAAAAGAGTGAGAGCGAGAGCTGTCACTCTTTTTTATAGATCCCGCTCACAAACTCGAACTACTAATAGTCTGTGATTTTGATTTATTATTTTACTCATAAAGATATTCATGCAATATGGAGCAATTTTATGTGTATGCACTCATAAGTGAAAAGGATAATGTAATTTACGTCGGAATGGCCACGAATTGTGAGATAAGGCTGAAAG
>JAAYQC010000075.1 GCA_012519515.1 Bacteroidales bacterium
TATGAGCAAACGCGGGAAGCCGGAATAGAAATGAATGTACTCGGAAGTTGTGTAACCGGGTATGGTGAAGATTTAATCAAAAAGGCTTTTCATCTTGATTCAGGTATGGTTGAAACAATTGCTCACTATATGAGCGCCTGCCATTTCAACAAGAATGTCTCTTTTATTCTGGACATTGGCGGGCAGGATATGAAAGCTGCTTTTATTGAAAACGGAGTTATTAAACGCGTGGAAATCAACGAAGCCTGTTCTTCCGGCTGTGGCTCTTTTCTTGAAACTTTTGCCAACTCGCTTAACTATTCAGTTCCCGATTTCTCAAAAATTGCCTTGAAATCCAAACACCCCTGCGATTTAGGAACACGCTGCACCGTGTTCATGAATTCCAAAGTGAAGCAATCACAGCGGGAAGGAGCTTCAGTAGAGGATATTTCAGCAGGATTGGGCTATTCGATAGTGAAAAACTGTCTGAACAAGGTGTTGAAACTGAAAGATGTCAAGGAGTTGGGCAATCATATCATGGTGCAGGGCGGCACGTTTAGAAATATATCTGTAATCCGTGCATTGGAAATAGAGTTGGGAAAAGAAATTATGGTTACTGATTATCCCGAACTGATGGGAGCTTACGGAGCGGCTCTGTATGCACGCGAAAGATTTGAAACAGGTCAAACCAGGCCTGTTAAACTGGCTGCCATGTCGGAATCGAAAGAGTATTCGGAAAGAAGAACCGTTTGCAAAGGCTGTGAAAACAACTGTACTGTAACTCATTTCAGATTTGATAATGACAATGTATTTTACTCGGGTAATAAATGCGAAAAAATCTTCAACAATTCAGGAGAAAAGGTAAAGAAAGGAGTGAACCTGCACACCGAAAAATATGATTTACTGTTTAATCGCCCTGTTCCGGAAGAAGGTAAAATTACACTTGGTATTCCGCGTGTTTTAGGAATGTATGAAAACTATCCGTTCTGGCATTCCCTGCTGACCGGCTGTGGAATCCGGATCGTGCTTTCCGATAAATCCACCATGGCAATGTACGAAACGGGGATCAGCACGGTAATGGCCGACAATATCTGCTTTCCTGCAAAACTTGTGCATGGGCATATCTACAACCTGGCAGCTAAAAAAGTGGACAGAATATTTATGCCTTATGTCGTTTTTGAAAACAAGGAAGACGACAGAACCAATAACAGCTACAATTGTCCGATTATTACAGGCTATTCCGATGTTATTAAAAGCGCTGTCAATCCAAAGTATAAATTTGGAATTCCTGTTGATGCTCCAACATTTACCTTTGCCAATAAGAAATTGATGCGCAAATCATGCGTAGAATATATCAAAACCCTTATTCCCGGAACAGATACCAAAATAATTGACAGAGCTTTCAGGAATGCTTTGATTGCTCAGCAAAGCTATGAAGAGCAGCTGAATAAACGCTCGAATCAGATTTTAGACAGGGCTGTTTCCGAAAACCGCCTGGTTATACTTCTTGCCGGACGACCATATCATGTTGATCCGCTGATACAGCACAAAATTTCAGATTTAGTAAGTGATTTCGGTGCTGATGTAATTACAGAGGATGTTGTGCGTCACCTGCAGGCCGACCCCGACGAAGTGCAGAGCGTAATGCAGTGGGCTTACACCAACCGGATTTTCAAATCGGCACTATGGACTGCAAATTATGCACCTCAAAATGTGCATTACGTGCAAATAACATCATTCGGCTGTGGTCCCGATGCCTTTATTTTAGATGAAGTGAATGATATTTTGCGGCGTAAAGGCAAAAATGCAACGATTATAAAAGTAGATGACATTAATAATATCGGTTCTACCCGCTTGAGAATACGTTCGCTTATCGAAAGTCTGAAGTTTAGAAAGGAAGACGAGGTTTTCGAAAAGAATATCGCTGTACATACTCCGCCTTTTGAAAAAGAAGACAGGCGAAGAACACTTCTTGCACCGTGGTTTGGAGATTTTTATTCGCCCTTTGTTCCTGCCGCTCTTGAATTAATGGGCTATAAAATAGAAAACCTTCCGCCAAGCGACATAAAAACGGTGGAATATGGATTAAAATACTCTAACAATGAGATTTGCTATCCGGCAACCCTGGTTGTGGGAGATTTGATGAAAGCACTGGAGAGTGGCAAATATGACAGAAATGAAGTTGCATTGGGGATAACACAAACCGGCGGGCAATGCCGTGCTACAAACTATGTGGCTCTGATTAAAAAAGCTATGATAGCCGCGGGTTTTGAAGATATTCCTGTGGTAACTGTCTCTTTCACATCAGGATTAAATGAACAACCCGGCTTTAAGATGAAGTGGGAAAAATACATCCGGGCAATATTCTGTGCAATTGTTTATGCCGACTGTATTTCACAGTTTTATTATTCCACGGCACCGCGTGAAACCGAAACCGGCGGTGCGAAACGCCTGAAGAAAAAGTATCTGGATTTAGGTGTGCAAGCTCTTAAAAATAATGATGCCAACCGCTTCTTTCATCTTGTGGAACAGGCAGCTGATGTTTTTTTGAGTATAAACAATCTGAAAGAGATCCCGAGAATAGGCGTAGTGAGAGAAATTTACGTAAAGTACAACGATTTTGGCCACAAGCATGTTGTTAACTGGCTTGTAGAGCAAGGCATAGAAGCTGTTTTACCACCGCTGACACAGTTTTTTATCAGTACATTCGCGAGTCAGGAAGCCCGTATTAAGGGAAATGTCAAAGAACGCACCATTCCTAAATTTGCAATGAATCTTGTTGAAAAATTAGCTTATAACGCTATTCGTAAAATGGAATCTAAAATTTCCCATTATCCGTTTTACTTCCCTATTTCCAACGTTCATGAAGGTATAAAAGATGCATCCTTAATAATCAGCTCCAATGCTCAATTTGGTGAAGGCTGGAGAATTCCGGCAGAGTTTTCTGAATTTGCACACAATGGGATAAACAATGTAATCAGTCTGCAACCCTTTGGATGCATAGCTAATCACATTATTTCCAAGGGAATAGAAAAAAGGACAAAAGAGCTTTTCCCAAATATGAATCTGTTGTTTCTGGATTTTGACAGCGGAATGAGCGAAGCCAATATTTATAATCGCTTACACTTTATGATCAGGAATGCACAGGTGGAAGTTTCGTCTGTTAATAAGCATGAACTTGTTGATGCGATCTAAAAATGTAGAAATCCGTTAAACAGGAAAACAGATGCAACTAACTAAATCTCAAAGAATTTTTTAATTTTAAGGGCTTCCCCCGCTTGAGCGGTGCAGGCATGATGCTATTAAAATCAGAATTATATTATGATGAAAATCAGGGAAATAAAAAGATACGGCAAGGAGACTTTCAAAGCCGTATCGGCTCTCATTCCTCAGCTTTCACCCGAATCGCCTCCACTTTCTGAAGAACATTTCAGGAAAATAATCAGGACAAAAGGAAGCCATCTTTTTATTGCCGAATACCAAAACAGGATAGTCGGGATGCTTACTCTGGCAACATATCCTGTTCCTACGGCCGACAGATACTGGATTGAGGATGTGGTGATCGACAAATCGGTGAGGGGAAAGGGCTTCGGCAGGGAAATCATCAATTTTGCAATTGAGTTTGCCAGGCAGCAGGGAGCCAAAACTATTGACCTGACATCGAGACCTGCCAGGATCGAGGCAAACGAGTTGTACAAATCCGTCGGCTTCAGGCTCAGGGAAACCAACGCTTACAGATATTATTTCTGAGTATGCCCTGTTAAATTTCCCTGTAATTATCATCATATTCCTGAGGGTGAACTCATGTAACATATCCCGTGTTAAACCGGAACCTGGTTCACATGGGATTTTCAATGATTTTCTGCCGTGAATCCTGCCATAATACAGAACCATTTAATTCTTTATATTTGCTGATTCCGTATCTGTACGGAGTGACAAATAAACCTGAAATGGAATTCTTACTTGACGGCATAAGCAATATTACCTGGCAGCAGATAGTGATGTGGATTACCGGCTTCATCCTCATCTACCTGGCAATTGACAAGAAGCTTGAACCTCCTTTGCTTCTCCCAATGGGATTCGGGGCGATTCTGGTGAACCTGCCCCTGTCGGGGGTATTGAACCAGACACTTCCCGGCATAGGTGAAGTAAGGGGAATTATCGACTGGATGTTCAGTGTCGGTATTGAAGCTTCCGAGGCAATGCCCATCCTGCTTTTTATAGGGATAGGGGCGATGATCGATTTCGGTCCGCTTCTCTCAAATCCCAGGCTTTTGCTCTTCGGGGCGGCAGCTCAGTTTGGAATTTTTGCAACAGTGATCATTGCAACACTTCTCGGTTTTGATCTCAGGGACGCTGCTTCCATCGGAATAATTGGCGCCGCCGACGGACCCACCTCGATTCTCGTTTCACAGGTCCTAAAAAGCCAGTACATCGGCCCTATTGCCATTGCCGCGTATTCATACATGGCGCTGGTTCCGATAATTCAGCCCTTTGCCATCAAACTCTGCACAACGGAAAAGGAGAGAAAGATAAGGATGAAGTATAATCCGAAGAATGTTTCACCCCTTACCAGAATACTCTTTCCCATCATGGTTACAATAATTGCCGGCCTGGTTGCTCCTGCCTCAATTGCGCTTGTGGGCTTCCTTATGTTCGGTAACCTGATACGGGAATGCGGAGTGCTCAGATCCTTATCAGAATCAGCCCAGAAGGAACTGGTTAACCTGATCACTCTGCTGCTTGGAATTACCATTTCAGCAAGCATGAAAGCGGAGTCGTTCGTTACAGTGCAGACTATTCTTATCATGCTTCTTGGTCTTGTAGCATTTGTTTTTGACACTATTGCAGGCGCCACTTTTGCACGGATCCTTAATATCTTCCTTAAAGAAAAGATAAATCCGATGGTTGGCGCTGCCGGAATATCTGCCTTTCCCATGTCGGCGCGCGTGATTCAGAGGATGGGCCTTGAAGCTGATCCGCAAAACCACCTCCTGATGCATGCCGCGGGCGCCAATGTCTCGGGACAGATTGCATCGGTTATTGCAGGCGGTGTGGTGATAAGTCTTGTACCGGGATTAATGTAGGAACCAAATTATGAACACTGATTTTATAAATTCACTGAAACTAGCCGTGATGGGAATGGCAGCAATCTTCCTTGTCATCCTGATCATATATCTTTTCGTTCATATATTCCTGAAAATCACGGGAAGGAAGAAAAAATCATGAGAGTGGCACGGATATTGGATATATTTGTATATTTACATATCTGTATATTTGCATAAACAATAAACAAAATACACACATGGAAGATATAGAAATTTGCCACTGCAACGGTGTAATGAAAAGCGAAATCGTTAAAGCCATCAGGGAAAAAGGGCTTAAGACAGTTGAAGAGGTTCAGGATGCCACGGATGCCGGAACCGGATGCGGAGGATGCATCGACGACATTGAAGAAATCCTGAAGGAAGTCAACGGTTAAACCCTGGCACAGGAGTTCATTTTATCTTCACCGGCCTGATCATATTCTCGGGGGCAAGGATCTGGTCGAGTTTTTCTTTTGACAGCAATCCCCTTTCAAGTACCAGCGAATAGACCGACAGGTTCTTTTCAAGGGCATCTTTGGCTATTGAATTAAGATCCTGGTAATCAATATACGGAACAAGAGCTGTTATAATACCTATGCTATTCTGGACCAGGTCGCGGCATCGTTCCTCGTTAGCGACGATCCCGTCGATGCAGCGGTGGCGGAGCGTGTTCATTCCGTTTATCAGCATCTCCACCGATTCGAACAGGCAATGAACTATCACCGGTTCGAACACATTTAGTTCGAGCTGACCGCCTTCGGAAGCCAGGGTCACTGTTAGGTCATTGCCTATCACTTTGAAAGCTATCTGGTTGACAACCTCCGGGATAACCGGATTCACTTTTCCCGGCATTATTGAAGAACCCGGTTGACGCGCGGGAAGGTTGATCTCGTTGAAACCGGCTCTCGGTCCTGATGACAGGAGCCTCAGGTCGTTGCATATCTTCGACAGTTTTATTGCAAGCCGTTTAACGGCAGATGAATACATCACGAAAGAGCCGGTGTCCTGAGTTGCCTCCACGAGATTTGGAGCCAGGATCAGGTCCAGCCCCGAGATCTCCCTGAGGTATTTCAATACCAGTTCAGAATATCCGGGCTCGGTGTTGATCCCTGTGCCTATGGCCGTTGCGCCCATGTTGATCTCGAGAAAGAGTTTTGCGCTAAAGTTCAATCTTTCAATCTCTTCCTCGAGTGTAACCGCGTATGCTTCAAATTCCTGCCCGAGAGTCATGGGGACGGCATCCTGAAGCTGTGTTCTTCCCATCTTTAAGATATGAGCAAAGTCGCTGCCTTTCTTCCTGAACGATGCAACAAGCCGTGTAAGAACCGTTATCAGGTTTTTGTTTGAATTAATCAGGGCTATCTTTACTGCAGTCGGATAAGCGTCGTTTGTCGATTGTGAAAGATTTACGTGGTTGTTCGGGTGACAGTATTTGTATTCACCCCTGTTGTGGCCCAGTATCCTAAGCGCACGGTTGGCAATCACCTCATTGGCGTTCATATTGGTCGATGTACCCGCTCCTCCCTGTATCATGTCGACCACAAAGTGATTATGATATTTCCCGTATCTGATCTCCCTGCAGGCAAGTACTATTGCATCCTTTATGCCAGGATCAAGCAGTCCGAGCTCAAAATTGGCTTCGGCTGCCGACTCCTTCACCATAGCCAGCGCTTCAATAAGCGAAGGAAAAAAGCTGAGAGTGATCCCCGTGATATTGAAATTCTCCACTGCTCTCAGTGTCTGGATTCCGTAATACGATTCGTAGGGCACCTCACGCTCGCCGAGCAGGTCACTTTCCGTCCTCATCTTTCCGGAAATATACTGTGCGGCAGGGTTCATCATCCTGGTGTTAGCATTTCGCATCCTCCTCGAAACGACTCCTGTGATATTGGAAAGTACCTTAAGGGTGGTACCCGCGTTATAGCTGAAGAATTCCCGGTTTACATCCAGAAGGACGGTCTTCCTGATTGCTCTCGAAGATGTTGAATGCACCGATCCCCGGTCGAGAATTCCCTCACCGAGGAAATCCCCCCTGCCGAAAATAGCCAGCCGCACCTCAACACCGTATGAATCCCTCTTAAAGAGTTCAATCTCTCCGTCATAAATAATAAAGATGTCTTCCCTGGGGCTGTTTTCCTTGAATAGTATCTCTCCGGCTTCGCAATATTTTTCAGTGACACTTCGCGAAAGCTGAGCGAGTTCTACTTCATCGAGATTTCTGAAAAGTTCAATGTTTCTAAGGAAATCGAGGATTGTATTTTCTTTTATCATGGCCATGAACTGAATTAGTTATAACAAGCGACCGGAAAGCAAAGATATTCCGATTTTCAGACCTCAGCAACTTTAATTTGTCATATCCGGGAATTTATGGTAAGAGGTTCATTCATAATCCGTAATCGAAGCAGAAATTGCTCTTTCACGCGAGTGACGCGAGGGAACCCTCACGGGAGAAAACCATACTTAAGAACAGATGATTCTGTCTGTCTGAAATTTTCAGGAATTTTTCCTATTTTGCATTAAGCTAATTGTTGATTTGCAAGTTTTGAAAAATCCCTGAATTATGAGACTGAACTGGACTGTTATCCTGCCACTTATTCTCTTGTCATGTGCCGGAGAACCACGCGGCACCACGCTGTTGGACCTGAAATGCGAGTACCTTGTCAATCCGGAGGCGATCGATACCGGGGAACCTCGCTTTACCTGGCAGATTGCTTCCGCGGACAGGGGAATTGAGCAAACGGCATGGATGATCTTTGTTGGCACCGATTCAGCTTCTGTTTCGGCAGGAAAAGGCGACGTCTGGGAATCGGGACAAATCAAAGGATCAACGGTGCCGGTTGTGTATTCGGGACCCTGTCTTCTTCCATTAACCAGATATTTCTGGAATGTCAAAGTCAGGCTCGGCGACGGGAGCTGGACGGAGCTATCCGAAACAGCTTCTTTCTCAACCGGATTCATGAACAAAACCAGCTGGAAAGGACATTGGATAACAGACACTTACGACTTTGATCTGAAGCCTGCTCCCTATTTCAGGAAAGAATTTACCGTCGGCGGGAAGGTCAAATCAGCCATGGCTTACATTGCTGTAGCCGGATTGTATGAAATGAGCATAAACGGGAAAAAGACGGGTGATCACCGGCTTGATCCCATGTACACCCGTTTCGACCGCCGGACTCTCTATGTCGCCTACGATGTGACCCGGGAACTGAGGCAGGGAGAGAACGTCATCGGAGTATTGCTGGGAAACGGCTGGTATAATCACCAGTCAACGGCAGTATGGTACTTCGACAAGGCGCCATGGCGTGCAAGGCCTAAATTCTGCATGGACCTGAGGATCACTTACGAGGATGGGACTGAAGAAACAATCTGCACCGGGCAGGACTGGAAGACGACCCTCTCCCCTGTCATTTTCAACAGCATTTACACTGCCGAACATTATGATGCACGACTGGAGCAGCCCGGATGGGATTCACCAGGATTTGATGATTCAAAATGGACAAGACCGCTCAACACAGGTGCTCCGTCGGCAAACATCACCGCTCAGGCTCTTCATCCTGTGCGCAACGTGGAAAAGATACCTGCAGTCAGCATGACCAGGTTCAGCAACAGGAACTATTTATTTGATTTTGGACGCAACATATCAGGAGTGACCGCCATAAAGGTCAGGGGCGAAGCCAGTACAACCCTCAGGCTCATCCATGCGGAGAGACTTGGTTCCGACGGTCATGCCGACCTCTCAAACATCGATGTGCATTACAGACCGACCGACGACAGCGATCCCTTCCAGACCGACATTGTCATTCTCAGCGGGATCAGGGAGGATGAATTCATGCCCCGATTCAACTACAAGGGCTTTCAGTATGTGGAAGTAGTGTCAGACAAACCGGTTGAGATTACCGGTGAAAGCCTTGAAGCATATTTCATGCACAGTGATGTTCCTCCCGTGGGAAAGATCAGTTCCTCGAACAATACCCTCAACAAGACATGGATGGCATCAAACGCCTCCTATCTCTCCAACCTCTTCGGTTATCCCACTGATTGTCCGCAAAGAGAAAAGAACGGTTGGACAGGCGATGCTCATATCAACATTGAAACAGCTCTTTACAATTTCGACGCTATCACCGTTTATGAGAAATGGCTTGCCGATCACCGCGACGAACAGCTTTCAAACGGGGTCCTTCCGGCCATAATACCAACAAGCGGATGGGGCTATCACTGGGCCAACGGACCCGACTGGACCAGCACTATTGCCATTATACCATGGAATATATACCTGTTTTACGGTGATTCGCGTCTTCTTGAAGATTGTTATGACAATATAAAGCGCTATGTCGACCAGATCGACTCCCGTAGTCCCGATGGAATAACCGACTGGGGCCTTGGCGACTGGGTTCCTGTCAAATCGGTTACCCCGAAAGAACTTACATCCACTGCCTGGTACTATGCCGACGCTGTAATCCTGTCAAAAGCTGCCCGTCTTTTTGGAAAGGATGAGGATGCTGAAAAGTATACTCTGCTTTCAGAAAAGATCAGGGATGCTTTCAACAACAAGTTTCTCGACAGCTCAACAGGCATCTACGGCAAAGGTCTTCAGACAGAACTCAGCGTTCCGCTATACTGGGGACTGGTGCCGGATGATCTGGTTCCAGCCGTTGCCGAAAATCTTGCAAAAAGGGTGACAGCCGACAATGAGCACATCGACGTGGGGCTCCTGGGAACCAAGACACTGCTTAACGCCCTCAGCTCCAACGGCTATGCTGATCTGGCGTACAAGGTTGCCTCACAGGAGGATTTTCCTTCATGGGGTTGGTGGATAGTAAACGGAGCAACAACCTTTTACGAAAATTGGCCTCTCGATGCAAAAAGCGATATTTCGATGAACCACATAATGTTCGGAGAGATTAATGCCTGGTATTACAAGGCCCTGGGAGGGATTTTCCCCGACGAAGCCGCCCCCGGTTTCAAGAATGTGATTCTGAAACCAAACTTTGTTGAAGGTCTTGACAGTTTCAGTGCCGGGCATGACGGACCTTACGGGAAGATAGTCTCAGAATGGCAGAGATCTGAAGGCAGCATCACATATCATGTTTCAATCCCGGCAAACAGTAACGCCACACTGTACATCCGTTCCGGGAATGTTACAACAGACGGTGAGGATGTGGCCAGAGCCCCGGGGGTCGAAAAAGTTGAAAAAACTGACAAAGTACTGAAAATAACCCTTAAAGCGGGA